>JBPCWT010000183.1:0-3525 GCA_051009255.1 Ruegeria sp.
GCCTTGCACGTGGCTGTGTCCGTCGCCGCTAATACCGGGTTCGCCTACTGGCAGCCCAGAGAGCGGCGCAACGTCCTTGTGCTCAGTGCCGAAGACGATTTCGAGGAGCAGCAGAATCGGCTTGAGACCATCTTGGAATCGATGCGCTTGGACGAACGGCTGTTTGAGAATCGGCTCTTCACTTTGGGTAGCGGCAACCGATTGGAGTTACGCCAGCAATAGGGCGATGACATGGTAACGCGAACCGCAAGCATTGCTCAATCGATCCAGAAAGGTCGCCTCGTAACGATAATGGTTGTGGCCCGCCGATCGGCGTGATCTGGCACAATGTTAAGGTTGGTTCTCATGGGCTTTCTTGACTGCAACCTGGTTCTAACCTGAAGAGAGTCTTTTCAACACCTCCATCTTGCCGCCTAAGCCGGTGCCTGAACCCGTACCCATTCAGCCAACTCCGCATGGGTTGGAAACCATACAACTCCTCTGTTCTTGGCGTGCCGTATCAGGGAGTCGAGTATCCAGATTCGGGAGCGGTAACCGATCACGAATGGATGCATCACGAGCTGGCATACACCGCCCTCGTCGAAGGCCATGTCAAACTCGCGGCGAAAAATTTCGAACACGCTCTCGGGCGACATCCAGGGCCGGGTAGGCGGTTCGCGGTTAAAAAGAAGATAAACGGCATCGTCGCGGACCCAATCGACCGGAATCTCTGTCAGCCCTGTTGGAGCACCATCGGCGATCAACTCGTAGCAATCATCGTCCGCCATCATACTGCTGTCATAGGAGAAGCCGGCTTCGGCGACCAGGCTGATCGTATGTGCGCTGAGGTCCCAATTGGCAGCCCGGTGACCGGTGGGAACCGTCCCGGTCAATTGAGCGAGCGTGTCGCGAGACCGCAGCAGCAATTCCCGCTCAGTGTCGCGATCCAGTAGTGACGTGTTTTCATGAATCCATCCATGAACACCGATCTCGTGGCGGGCCTCGACAATGGGATCAATTGCTGCGGGCTCAATCAGACCGGCAACTGCCGGTACGAAAAAACTGGCTTTGACATCATGTTCAGCCAGGACCTTCAATATGCGCGGCACGCCCTTGCGGCGCCCAAACTCGCCCCATGCCAGGCGCCCTATTGCTGCCCGGCCCATGCCCAGTTCGAATGTTTCATGGTCGCAGTCGAAGGATAACGCGACGGCGCATTGTGCGCCTCCCGGCCATTTTTTTGGGGCCAATCTGCGGCCGGCGCGGACACGGTCAACGAGCGCGCGCCACTCCTGCTCCTTTAGCTGCCAGGGCCGTTCCATGACCATCAGATCAGCACAGCGTCCATTGCCCCGGCAAGGGCTACGCCTGGATTGTTAACGAGAATGTCAGGAATTCCCGCCGCCTCCATGAGGACGTCTCGTCCTTCCTTCTCATTGAAATCCGCCGCCACCGCTTTTACTTCCACGTCGAAATCGGAGCGGATGCCGGATGCCGTTTCCTCTAACGCGTCGGCTGCGCGCGCGTTCATGGTGATATTCACGCCTTCGCGGGCCAGTGAACGTGCTGTGGCGAGGCCGAGGACTCGGCTGGCTGCGGTTACGATTGCGCTTTTGTCTCTCAGTCCGAGTTCCATTTATCCTGCCTCATTCTTGTACGTTCTAGGTTGTGCCCGCCACCAGTAATCGATCCATATCCGCCGTCAGAACAGTCAAGCCTCGCCGCCCGATGGGCGAAGGGGCGGGCGCAGCGAGCCACCGCCAGGAATGGCCAGGTGGTTCATCACCGCCTTGGTCGAAGCATAAAGCGTGCGGCCATCTGAAGTGAACAGCTTTGTCATCTCTATGCAGGTCTTTTGCAGGGCCCAGGCTTCCTCCATGCGTCCGGCCCGGGTATGTTACAGTCGATTTTGCAGATGGCGCGCCGCAGCGAAAAGACGGCCACACGGAAGCATCGATGGCGCCGGGCCTTGGTGTGGCGCTCGATCATGATGTCGCTGGAAAGCCAGTCGGCAAATATCGTTAGGCTCCCGATCATGTATCCAGCAGACGAACTTTTCCTGGCTGAATGGCAACGGCGCTTCGGGTTAACAACGTCGCGTTGCATTCCGCTTGCGAGGGTGCTGGCTGCATGCTTAATCTTGCCGGTTCGCAATTCAGCCTCTCGCCACATCACGCCGTGGTTCGGTCCCGTCGAATCCACGGCACGAGAAAGGCGTCAAAAGGGACACCCAAACCATGATCAAATTCTACTACAACCTTGCGCCCAACCCAATGAAGGTGGCGCTGTTTCTGGAAGAAGCCGATCTTCCCTACGAACCGGTTCCGATCGATACGCGCAAGGGCGAACAGCACTCTGCCGCATTCCTTGCGCTCAATCCGAATGCAAAACTTCCAGTGATCACCGATGGTGATGCAGTGGTTTTCGACAGCAATGCAATTTTGCTCTATCTGGCAGAAAAAACCGGACAGTTTCTGCCAGCCGGTGGTGACAAAATGCGCGGCGAACTGCTTTCCTGGCTGATGTTTGTCGCCTCCGGTGTTGGCCCGTTCTCGGGGCAAGCGGTCCATTTCCGTAATTTTGCGCCTGAGAAAGTGCCCTATGCCCTGAAACGCTATGATTTCGAAGCCCGCCGGCATTGGCGAATTGTGGATGATCGGCTGTCGCAATCCGACTACATGCTTGGCAACGAGTATTCGATTGTCGATATGAGCGTCTGGGGCTGGGCATCACGGTTGAGCTACATGCTTGGCGATGAAGACATCATGGCCGAATTTCAAAATCTCGACCGGTTGATGAAGGAAATCGACGCCCGCCCAGCCGCACAGCGGGCAGCGGCCATAGCCGAACGGCACCAGTTCAAACAGGAGTTCGACGAGGCAGCAATGCGATCACTCTACCCGCAAATATATGCTCCGAATCCTCAATAATATTATGGGTGCGCAATCAATAAACGATACCAGGACCATCATTGTGACTGGTGCTGGCTCGGGTATCGGCCGGGCTATAGCATTACGTTTTGCGGAGGATGGTTATGCAATTGCCTGCGCAGATATCGACAGGGTATCTGCCGAAAAAACAGCAGAAATGATTGGACGCAACGGTAGCGCAATAGCGCTACGTTGCGATATTACGCAGGAAGCATCGGTGGCAGAAATGGTATCTCAAACGATATCGTGGGCTGGCCGCATCGATTGCGTGGCAGCAAATGCGGGCGCGATGGTTGAGGGTGGAATATTGTCGCTTTCACTCGATGATTGGCATCGCGCCATCAACACGAACGCGACAGGCGCATTTCTCACCGCCCGTGCGGTTTTACCCCATCTGCAACTGCAAAAGGGTAGCCTCGTCTTCACCTGTTCGACCGTGGCCCTGGCCGGCATGAAAGGCGTCACCGCTTATTCGGCGGCGAAGGGTGCCATCGCCGCCATGACCCGGCAACTGGCCGCCGATTTTGCTGCGGACGGTGTCCGTGTCAATGCAGTGGCGCCTGGGGCAGTGCGAACGCCATTGTCGGAATCACAATTTCGTTCCAGAGCCAAAGAT
>JBPCWT010000184.1:0-4797 GCA_051009255.1 Ruegeria sp.
AAGATAAACAAGCCGGGTTCGTTCATCCTTGTTCAGGCCGTAATAGGGTGTGAATGACGGATCATCGCTGATCCATCTAACTGTACCTTCGAAAGACGTGTCCAGACCATCGACATGCACCCGCAACATGTCTCCCGTCGCGATATTCACCCGATGAGGCTCAGGAACATAAACGCGGGCATATGGTGTGTAGCCCGTCACCAGAACTGCAACCGGAGATCCGACAGCAACCCGCTCTCCAAGGTTCCAGGGAAGTGAATCCAAAATTCCATCCCTTGTCGCAACGACGGTCAAGTTGTCCAGAACCTTCTGTTCGGCCCTGACCAACGCCTGAGCCGCGCGAACATTTGCTTCGGCAACAGCAAGGTCTTCTGGCCTGGTTCCGTTTTCCAGCTCTTTTAATGACTCTCGGGTGCTTGCAAGTTCAGCGCGGGCAGAATCCCTAAGCGCCAAATCTTGTTCCAATCGCGCCTCGGTCACAACGGAATTCCGAACAAGTTGCGCGTTACGTTCATAAATCGCTTCGGCATCGGCAAGGCGCGCTTCGGCTCCTGCGACCTTTGTCCTGGCAATCGCAATCTCTTCTTTGCGTGGACCTACCTGAAGTTTCAGCAGGGTAGCCTCGGCTTTTTCAAGCTCCGCCTGAGCAAGACTTAACTTTGCATTTTGCAAGGTCTTGTCCAGCTCAACCAGAACATCGCCAATCTGTACCATTGCCCCCTCTGCAACGGGCAAGTTGGTGACAATTTCATTGGCCGTAGCCGTCAACGCCACCCTGTCCCGCGCCAGTACACCCAAGGCTGCACCGGAATCCGATCCTGAACATCGCTCCAGAAATGTGAAAGGAATGATGGTCAGTAAGATTAGTGGAATAGAGATAGATGTGTTTACCAAAGTCCAGGCTCCTCAGTGCCGAATGACGTTGCACTGCCTATTTGCGGATCAGGCTTGGAAGATCAGCCTTTTCCGATACTTGCAGATTTACCAGACAAGAACCGTATCACCAAAACCAGAAATCCGTCTGGCATAGTTTTGTGACGAAGAGTAAGCGCGGAGTTTTGCCTGCAAGCGCCTGAACCTAACACAAAAATCTTTCTGACAAACCTCAATGCAAAATTCCCAAGGTTGAAGAATGTAGTCGGATGCCAGTCGACGAAGATATTAAACCATTGAAATGTAGGACACTCACCAACTAACGTTCCCGTATTGGTAGATGTTATTGATATCTGGGAGAGTAGCGATGTCCTTGTTCAGGACTGATAAACGGCACGCAGAGAAAGTCTTTGATGCATACACACGCGACATGGCGCGTGTTACCCTGCCAAAATACAAAATGCCCGACGAACAATCACTGCCCGAGACAGTTGAAAACCTGATCCGGGACGAGTTGCTGCTGGACGGGAACTCACGACAAAACCTTGCGACTTTTTGTACAACTTATGTCTCGCCAGAGGCACAGGAACTGATGCAAAACTGCGTCGATAAGAACATGATCGATCAGGATGAGTATCCGCAAACAGCAGAAATCGAACATCGCTGCGTTCATATTCTGGCCGATCTTTGGAACGCCCCAAAGGCAACAAGCGCAATCGGTTGTTCGACAACCGGATCGTCCGAGGCAGCGATGCTGGGTGGAATGGCGTTGCGTGCGAAATGGCGCAATCAGCACAAAGCAGAGGGCAAGCCGCACGACAAACCCAACCTGATCTGCGGCCCGGTTCAGATTTGTTGGCACAAATTCGCCCGTTACTTTGACGTGGAACTACGGGAACTGCCAATTCTGGACGGCAACCTTGGTATGACCGCTGAACAGGTAGTCGAGGCCGCAGACGAAAACACGATTGGTGTTGTAGTTACCCTCGGCGTCACGTTCACTTGTGTTTACGAGCCGGTTGAGGAAATTGCTGCCGCGCTGGATACGCTGTCAACGCAAGGTGGACCAGACGTTCCCATCCATGTTGATGGAGCATCCGGCGGCTTTGTAGCACCATTTATACATGAAGACGTAAAATGGGATTTCCGGCTTGATCGCGTAAAATCAATTAATGCATCGGGACATAAGTACGGCCTTGCTCCGCTGGGTGTCGGCTGGGCCATCTGGCGAGAAGTTTCTGATTTGCCGGAGGAACTGATTTTCAATGTCGATTATCTTGGTGGGCAGGTTCCGACATTTGCGCTCAATTTCTCTCGGCCTGCCGGAGAGATTGTAGCGCAGTACTTTGAGTTCCTTCGGCTTGGCAAAGCCGGTTATGCAGACGTGCAAAACGCTTGTGCGTCAACCGCTCAGTATCTGGCTGATGCGCTTGAGAAAACTGGTCATTTTGAATTACTTTATGATGGTCGCGGCGGCCTACCGGCTGTTTGCTACAAGCTGAAGCCAAAATCTGGCCGGGATTATTCGCTGTATGATGTTTCTGATCGGATGCGCATGCGCGGATGGCAACTTGCGTCGTATCCGCTGCCATGCAACCGAAACAAAGAGATCGTTCAACGCGTAATGGTCCGCCACGGAATGAGCTTTGACCTGATGGAACTGCTGATCGAAGACTTGACCAGAACAATTGATTATCTGGATCAGCATAATCCAACAGAAACCGGCGCGCGCCCCTCTTTCAACCACGGGAGTTGAAGATGCCGGATGCAAAGCCTACCGCCAAACCAAAAGCGATATCCGTAATCGGAATTGCCTTGATGACCGTGGCCGCAGTTGTAAGCCTGCGGGGGCTTCCAATGATGGCCCAAGAAGGGACGGCACTGCTATTTTACATAGGCTTTGCCGGACTTTTGTTTTTAATACCTGCCGCGTTGGTCGCCGCAGAACTGGGTGGAATGTTCGCCCATTCATCAGGCGGGGTCTATTACTGGGTAAAAGAGGCGTATGGCCCAAGAATTGGATTTGTCGCAATCTGGCTGCAGTGGGTTCAAAATGTAGTCTGGTATCCGACGGTGCTTGCCTTTGCGGCGGCTTCTTTAACCTACGTGATCGGACGGTCGGAGTTGGCCAGTAACGGATTTTACACAGGCACCGTTATCATAATGTCTTATTGGTTCGCGACTTTCATGGCCCTAAAGGGTACTAACACGATCGCGCGCCTTACTTCGTGGGGTTTTCTGGCTGGCACCATATTGCCGGGAATTGTCATAATCGCGCTTGGGGCCGTATGGGTTGCCGACGGCAATCCGGTCGCGTTCCTGACCGAGGCGACAAGCAACGGCAAGGTGCATCCGCACTTTTTCCCGCATATTACGGGCCTGTCGTCGTTAGCCTATTTGGGGGGAATTATCCTGTTGTTTGCTGGCGTCGAAGTGCATGCCGTACATGCAAACGAGTTAAAAAACCCGTCTCGTGATTTTCCTGTGGCTATCCTGCTGTCGGTCATAATCATCGTCGTGCTGTTTTTGCTGGGCTCTTTGGCATTGGCCGCAATCGTTCCCAAGGACCAAATTGCATTGGATCAAGGGCCAATGCAGGCGTTCAGTGTCGCATTATCAGAGTTCAAACTCGGCTGGCTGGTCCCTGTTCTGGCGTTCCTGATGGCTCTTGGGGCGCTGGCAGGTGTAATGTCGTGGATTACCGGTCCAAGCCGCGGTTTGCTGAGAACTGCGACCGAGGGTGAATTGCCGCCCGTTCTCGCCAAAACAAATTCGGAAGGCATCCAGATAAACATCCTTCTGACACAAGGCGTGATCGTCACCGTCTTGGCCAGCCTATACTTCTTTATCAAGAACGTGTCCGTAGCCTTCTTTTTACTCTCGGCGATGACAATCACGCTTTACTTGGTCATGTACATGTTGATGTATGCGACCGCGATCAAGCTTCGGATCAAACAGCCCGACGCCCCCCGTACATATCGTATACCCGGCGGGCTCGTTGGCATGTGGATGGTTGCTGGAATCGGATTTGTAGGTGTCACATTTGCCTTTGTGACTTCCTTTTTCCCGCCCAGCCAGCTGCCTATCGGCAACTCGGCGACATATGTGGGAATTGTGGCCGCTGGGTTCATATTCTTTATTGGGCTGCCACTCGTAATTCATTCGATGAAAAAACCCTCGTGGCAACCAGAAAAAGATTGAGACTTACCGAGTGCATCACAACGTGACCCAGTTCACAGACAACCCTCTTCCTCAAAGTTAACGTTAGGTCAAGAAGAGGAGTTGATCATGCACAACACCACAACCTTTACCGCCAGCGTTTTCCGAATTGTTCTTAGCTCGGTTCAGAAGTGTTCGAGAATTCAAAGCCGCGTAAATCGGCTGCACTAACTCGCAGCGCTTCTATTGTGCTGTAACAACATCGGTCGATACCCCTGTTGTTCAGATTTGTGCGTGCCCGTTACATACCATTCGAAATTGCATTCAGAACCGAAGTTTATCTGTCGATACTATTGGGCTAAACACCGCATTTTACGTTCGAGAAAGTCCCGCTTCTACAACGACAACTTGCTGTGACCGCACACTGAGAAAGCCGAACCTGTTGTCCAGCCAATCCAGTACCGTATTTACACCACCTGCGCTGCTTGTCCGATCTACGACAGCAGTCCAATTGTTTTCCAAGCCATCAACAAAGTCTCCTGCTCGCATGAGCAAAATCGCGCTTGCGACAACGATTGTTGCGCTGATTAATGGCGAGGCCATGATCTCATAATTGTGTGTTCCCAAAACCCACAGCGCAAGCCCAAGTCGCGACAAGGCGACGGCTTCGGTTAATCTGCGCAATTTCGGCAAAACGAAAGTAGACACGCTAGCGGCCACAACAATGGCCACAAGGTAAAGAAGCCCCGCGAACAAGGGAAATGG
>JBPCWT010000185.1:0-29598 GCA_051009255.1 Ruegeria sp.
CCCCAGGTCATCCAGCTCGCGCCGGTTCATCCGGGTAAGCCGTTTGAAATCGCTGCGATCTTGCAGGCCAAAACTCAAAAGTGAGACGATGAGTTTGACGATTGCGCGGCAGCCGCGAAGACAGTTGGATGGGGTAAACAAAACACTGGCTGACATAACCTTGCCTTTCCGGGGTTGCCCGGTCAGTTGACCGTGGCGTGAACGTTTCCTGGGTTCGTGATGATGTCGAACACTGCTGAACGACGCTGAGACTGCGCGACCAGCGCGGCGATATCTTCCTGCGAGGCGTCCGCATCGATGTCGAAGTGAACACGCACATTGCTGAAGCCGTTGCGCACGTCAGCATCGACACCGAGGATGCCGTAGATATCCATGTCACCTTCGACGCGAGCCTTGATCGAGTTGACCTGAATGTTGCGGTTTTGCGCCACGGCTGCGACGCCTGCGGTCAGGCAGCTGGCCAGCGCGGACAGCACGATTTCAACCGGTGTCGCACCCTTGTCGGACGCCGCAAACTGGGGCGGGTGATCCGCGTCGATGGTGAAGGAGTTATCGTGGCTCTGTTCTTCGCCCAGGCCGAAAAATCCTTTGACGGTCGAACGGCTGTGAACGCCGCCTTTCCATTCGCACTCGGCGCGCCAAACGAACTGTGCCGCCTCGGGTGCGTCTTTCAGTGCCTCTCGTGCGCCCAACAGGGCTTCAACGTTGACTCCGTTGTCTGCGGTTTTGTCTTCAGTTGTCGCTTCCATGACAATTTCCTTTTCTTTGGTAAGCCGGCAAACCTGCCGAGGCTTCTTTGGTAACGGCGTGATATAAGTGCGCCCGAACAGACGGCGGCGGTGTTGTACAATGGACTGAATTGAATGCCGCGATGCCCATGGATCGGTTCTAGGCGTTCCGGCGAAAAAGAACTTTGGGAAGGTCTGGAGATTTCCTGAGGAATTCTTGGGGTTTTCCCCATAAATCATCATCACATTGTTTTTAATGAATTTAATTATCGCTTTTTTTGGCACCCAACGGGGACGAAAGAGGGTTGAATTACCACTTTGCAGACCCGCAAAGGATGATATTGTCCCGAAATGGTGGTGTACGATGCATAAATTCGGCAATTTCACCCTGGATGACGAACGGCTGGAACTGCGGTGTGAAGATCAGTTGATTTCCATTGAACCGCAGGTGTTCGACGTCTTGCGGCACCTGATCAAAAACTGCGACCGTGTCGTGACCCGTGATGAGTTGGTTGATGAGATCTGGGACGGCCGGTTCATTTCTGAAGCCGCCCTTTCAAGCCGCATCCACGATGCGCGCGCTGCCGTCGGTGACAGTGGTCGAGCGCAAGAATTCATCAAGACAATTCATGGCCGTGGCTTTCGGTTCGTTGCGGACGTCACGGCTGACAAGCCAGCCGAGAATCCGTCTAACGGGAATGGCAACCGAACTGTTCGACAGGACATCAGGTACTTTAAGACTTTTGACGGCACCCGCATCGCCTATGCCGATATGGGCGATCCCGACGACGAGATTGTGTTGGTCAAAACGGCAAACTGGATGTCCCATCTGGAATACGATCTGGAAAGCCCGATCTGGCGACACTGGATCGAGGCACTTGGCCAAAATGTTCGCCTTGTTCGTTATGACGAGCGTGGCAACGGCATGTCAGATTGGGATGTCCCGCAGGTCACGTATGAGGATTGCGTCAGGGACCTGGAATGCCTGATCGACCATCTTGGATTGAAAAAGTTTGCACTGCTGGGAATTTCGCAGGGTGCCTCTGTCGCCGCCGATTTTGCCACGCGCAGACCAGAACTGGTGGATCGACTGATTATTTATGGCGGCTTCGTTCAGGGCTGGAGGTTCAGCAAGAGCGAAACCGTAATTGGGCAACGTATTGCCATGAGTATGCTGATGCGAACAGGCTGGGGGCAATCTGGCTCAGAGTTTCGGCAGCTGTTCACCTCGCGGTTCATGCCAGAGGCAACACCGGAACAGGCCGAATGGTTTAACGAATTGCAGCGCAAGTCGGTAACGCCGCAGATGGCGGGAAACTTGCATGACATGTTCGGCACGATCGACGTTTCGCATCTACTGGGCGATGTAGCAGCCCCAACGCTGGTGCTGCACGCAAGGGACGATGTGGAGATACCCGTTGAAAATGGGCGCGAGTTTGCCGTTGGTATTCCCGGGGCGCGATTTGTGTCACTGGACAGCAGGAACCATATCCTGATGCAGGACGAGCCCGCCTTTGAAACCCTGATCGACTATGTTCAGTCTTTCCTGCGTGAGTGACGATGAACGCTTCTGTCCAAGGAAATCATACCGCGTCCAACTTCTGGCGGCAGCCGAGTTTATGAAATCCCGTCAAAGATGCCCATTTGCATAACAATTCTTTGATCTGATCGCCGTTTCAGAGGTTTGTTTCTTGGAGCGCGGCAAAAAAATCGATATTATTCCATAGCGGAGGCTAATGATGAATAAAATCGAATCTGCCACTTCAAGCAGCGAAGGATCTGCGACGCGACAGGCCTATACAACCCTTCAGCGAATGATCGTGACGGGTGTGCTGAAGCCGGGCGAGAAACTAAAGATCGAAACACTTCGCAAACTGCTGGAAACCGGCGCTTCGCCGATCCGCGAGGCGCTGAGCCTGCTGACATCTGACAATCTGGTCGAACGCATCGATCAACGCGGATTTCGCGCCGCCAATGTCAGTGCCGAAAACTTTCAGGAAATTTTGGGATTGCGCTGCACGCTAGAGGATCTGGCGCTGAGGCATAGCCTCGCCAATGCCACGCAGACCTGGGAGGAACAGATCGTTCTGGCCCATCACAGGATGCAACGGGCGCATGGCGAAAGCCGGGATACGTTTGAAGATCGCCACAAAGAATTTCACATGGCCCTGCTGGCGAACGCCCAGTCGCCAATCCTGCTGAAATTTTGTTCGCAACTGTATGACCTGAACATTCGCTATCGGTTTCTTGCCGGAAGCACATTGAACTATCAGCGCCGCGACGTGGCCAAGGAACACTCGGGCATCATGGACGCGATCATCGCCCGCGACGCTGATCTGGCAAGCGAACGGCTGATCAGCCATTATCAGATGACGGGCGAATTTCTGGTTGGCCAGATGAACGGAAAATGGCTTGACTAGCGTCCTATGCCGGTACCAGTACCAGATCAAATGTGACCTTCAGGTAATCGTCCGGAACCTTACCCGAAAGATCAAAGCCGCTATCAGGAAAGCTGCCTGCGGGCATGGTCTGATACGCCATAACCAGATCTTCGCGGACGCCAAAAACCGTATCGTGATCCAGATAGGGATCGTCAGCCGGAAAGACCTCTGTCACCAATGGTCGGAAACCCTGCGCTTCGGCAATGAAATGCAGGTGCGACGGGCGCCATGGATGCCGCCCGCAGGCGCGCAGAATATCGCCCACCGGCCCATCTGACGGCACCGTGTACTCGACCGGTTTGACAGTCGTGAAGGCATACCGACCGTCGCTACCAACGGTCTGCAATCCATGAAATGAATATGTATCCTGATCGGGGTCCTGACTGGAATACATCCCGTTCGGGGCGGTCTGCCAAATATCGAGGGTCGCGCCCGGTATCGGGTTCCCCTGCGGGTCCCTGATCATCCCTTCGACCAGCAGCACCGGCTCGGGATAGTCGCGGCGCATATCACCGCCCACCGCCAGCGGTGGCGACCCGGATATGTGAAACGGCCCAAGGACAGATGACGACGTTCCATCCGGCGTGTTGTTTATCATGTCAACCAACGAGGACAGCCCAAGAACATCCGAAAGCAGCACAAATTCGTGACGTTCAGCATCCGAGATTTCACCGGCGGCTTCCAGAAACCCAATACCTTTTTCCCATTCGCCATGGGTCAGGTTTACCTCTTTGGCAAAGGCATGAAGGTGTTTGACAAGGCTTCCCATGACTTCGCGCAGCCTTGGATCAACGTCCTCGCCAAGATAGCCCATGAATACGTCGGTGATGTTGTCCTTGGTCACGTTGCGCATGGTGTGTCGGCTCCTTCACTTCAAAGCAGGACAAGGCTGAGGGATGGGAATGCGATAAGCAGTATCAGAACAAGAAGCATCACAAAGGCAAACGGCAATGCACCAAGGAACACGTCCTTTAGCTTGATCCGATCATCATCCAGCGTCGCCTTGATTACAAAACAACTTAATCCCAAGGGCGGCGTCAGCAGGCCGATTTCCGCGGCAACGACTGCCACAATACCGAACCAGACAAGGCTTAGGCCCATAGTTTCGATAAGCCCCAGAAAAAGCGGGACTACGATCAGGATAATAGACGCCGTATCCAGAATTGTGCCGAGGAACAGCATCAGGATTACAAGCAGCGTCATGATCCAGAAGAAACCAAGGTTGTTTTCGGCCAGTATGGTTTGCAACTCGTTGGGAAGCCCTGCAATGCCAAGCATTCTGGCGTACATCGACGCCGCCGTTATCAGGAAAAGAAGAGACGCCGTAATGTGCCCCGTCTCAAGAACAGTTTCCCAAAAGCTGCGGATGTTTATGCGCCCGCGAACTGCTGCAATTATGATCCCCAGCAGCGAACCCGCGGCCCCTGCTTCGACAGGGGTTGTCCATCCTGTATAGATGCCGCCCAGTACAACAAGGATCAACAGTGTGATGGGCAGCGTCTTTGAGGCAATTTCACCCCAGCCCATAAGTTCACCGTCTTCCACGATACGCCCACCAACGAATGAAGGCGCAAATCGCCCCATGAACCAGATGGCAGCCACATAGGCAAACGCAAGAAGGATACCGGGGATAACCCCTGCCAAGAACATTTCGCCCACCGATTGTTCGGCCACGAATGAATAGACGATGAGCATTGCAGACGGTGGAATGATCATGCCCAGAACGGAGCTGCCAGCAACGACCCCTACCGCAAGCCTTGGGTTATAGTCATGCTTCAGCATCTCGGGCACAGACATCTTTGAAAACACTGAAGCCGATGCAATCGACGAACCGGTGACTGCAGCGAAAACCGCATTTGCGCCAACCGTCGCCATCCCGATCCCGCCAGTGATGCGCCGAAAGCCCTGGTTCATCACGGCATAGATATCTGCCCCCAATCCCGCCTTTGACACGATATTTCCCATAAAAACAAACAGCGGGATCGTGGCAAACGTGTATTCCATCGCGCTGTCACCGATTGCGATTTTCGTCAGCGCAAATGACAGGTCAATGTTGCCCTTGATGATCCAGATCGCCAGAAAACTGACCATTCCAAGAGCAATGGGAATGTAGACGCCTAGATAAATCAGCGCGACGATGGCAATGACCGAGATCAGGCCGATTTCAACAGGCGTCATGAGCCGCTTTCCTGATAATTGTCATGCTCGTCCGTCTGCGACAAGACATGCAGAAGGAAATGAACCGTAGCCAGGCAGGCGCTAAAAAAGATGACCAGCTTGACCGGCCACCAAGGCGCGGTGAAGACGCCGGGAACACCAAAAAAATCCTGACTTTCCCACATCTCGACGAATTCGGGCCAGATGGCGATAGCCACGATCACCATGAACGTGGCGCTGAACAGATCGATAAACTGGGACATTAATCGCCCGGCCGCTGGCCTGCGCGATTTAACGATGCCCAGAAACCCGTCAGACCGGGTCAGCCGCCCAACCCGGATGACATCCGGTAACTGCAGAAATACGATCAATACCATCGAGAACTGAACAACTTCGACGGCGCCAAGAAACGGTTTGTTGAACAGCCCGCGGGCGATGATGTCGTAGTTCACAACAAGGATCAGCAGAACCACGACCAACGTGCCGGCGGCATTGGCAGCTATTGCTATGCCGCCGGCGATTTTTTTGAGCCCGAGTGACAAGTTCTTTTGTCCCTCGGATCAGTTCGTCGCGTTTTCGGCGGCCCAATCGCGGACAGGCTCGAACCCTGCTGCCTTTAGCTTGTCCATATAAGCGTTCAGCATATCGCTGCCCGGTTGACCGCTGTCGTCAAGGCCCTTGGCCCACTCTGCCGCGATGTTGGGCATGGCTTCGGCCCAGGCGGCCCGTTCTGCCGGATCAATCTCAACGATCGTCCCGCCTGCCTCGACATATGCCTTACGGCTTGCTTCGGCGCGATCCATGGCAATACCCGCGACGTGGTCACGATATTCGACCGCCACTTCCTGAAGAACTGCTTTGACCTCGTCTGGCAATTCGTCCCAGTAATCCTTGTTTACGGTCACTGTTTTGGAGTTCACGGCACCAAGGTCCGCACGCAGCATATAAGGCGCAACTTCGGCAATTTTGAATGTCTTGGCTGCTTCGGGCCACAGCATTGCGTGATCCACCAGACCGGTTTGCAGCATGTTGTAGAAGTCGGTAAGACCACCGCGCACACCTGCCGCGTCGTTGATACCCTCTAGATAACGCAGATTCATGCCCGCCCCGGCGACTTTGTCACCTTCAAGATCAGAGATCGAGCTGATCGGTTCTTTGGAGAACACCTGATACGTGTCCAGAACAACGCCCGTGGCAAGATACACTTGGTTCTGGGCTGCGAACTCTTCCTGCATCGCAGGAAATTCCTTGGCGATTTCGTCAACCGCCTTTGCAACAGCGCGTGAATCTGCGGCAACAAACGGGGTTGCGGCAGAGATCGCCTGACTTGGCAGTTTGGAATTGTGGAAAATCGTCGTAACAATTCCGATGTCACCAAGACCCAGTTTGACGCCTTCCAGCACACCCTTTGGTTTGACGATCGAGCCACCATAGCTTTCCTGCCAATCCATCTTGTAGTTGCCGCCCTCGGCAAGACGCTTGTCGACCTCGGGGATAAAGAACTCTGAGAACTCCTTCACCCATAAGGCACGGGCCGGGTAACCATCGATTACCACCGCCTTGATCGTTTCCTGGGCCATGACGGGCAGCGCTGACAGTGTCGCCAGCGCAGCGCCAAGGGTAATTTTACGTGTCCAGTGTTTCATCTCTTCCTCCCTAAGATCAGAATTCCAGCACTCAAGCTTTTTGCCAGATCACCGTAAGCTTTGTTCCGGAATTGGCATAAAGTTTTGTAATTGGGCAGTATTTTTCGGTTTCAATGCCGACCGTTTCCAGCTCTGACTGGCTGGCTGGTCCGCTTGCCGTCACCGTCAGCCGAATGGCCTGAAACGGCACCTCGACTTCTTCCATCAGCAAAACGCCCCGGCGGTCAAAATCGACTTCCATATCAAAATCCAACTGGCCGATATCCACGCCCAGCTTGTCGGCACATTTATGACCGATCACGTTCGTACATCCGATCAGCGACGCAAACGCCGTTTCAGTCGGCGCAAGACCTTCGTTGGTTCCGCCACGCTCGACGGGTTCATCAATAACACCGACCACATCCCGAACGGTGGTTTCACTGCGGGAATGACTGGTACCCTTACCGGCCAGCTTAATCTTAATCGTTGTTTTCTGTCTGATGGCCATCGGGTCTCACAAAATCTCACAGATATCTTCGAACTCAAAGCGCGGCAGCTTTTGGAAAATTGCCGTCTCGTCCGCATATCCAAGGTTACAGAGGAAGTTTGATTTCCATCCGTTTTCTGAAAAGAATTCTTCGTCGATGGCCTGGTTTGAAAAACCGGACATAGCACCGACATCCAGACCCAGGGCACGCGCTGCTATCATCAGGTATGCGCCCTGCAGGGTGGAGTTCCGAAACGCTGTTTCGTGAGCATAATCCTCTTTCCCGTCGAACAGCGGTTTTCTGTCGTCGTGGGGAAACAGAAAATCAAGCTGATGCCAGTAAAGAGGATCCCACGCGATGATGACCGTAACCGGCGCAGCACGCATCTTTTCGACGTTCTTGGGCTTGAGCGATTTTGCCACCCGATCCTTGCCAGCGTCGCTGACCACGAACACGAAACGCGCGGGGCAAGTGTTCATGCTCGTCGGTCCGTTTATCGTGATCTCGTATAACGCGCGCAGCGTTTCTTCGCTGACTGGCCGATCTGTCCAGGCATAGTGTGAACGTGCATCGCGCAGGATCAGGTCGATCGCGTCGTCGTCCAGCCGCCCGACCCGGTTGCGCAGGGCGCGAACCGCATGCTGCGCCTTTTGGTGCGGATCATCGATATGCGACCCGTCCTGCATTACTCGGCCGCCGCCTTGCTGTTATAATCTGCCTCGTCGATGACAGGGCTTGAGCAGATACCGATGCTTTCAATTTCGATGTCGACCGTTTCGCCGGGTCTCAGCCAACGTGGATTTGGCTTTTTTGCATGGCCGACGCCGGGCGGCGTACCCAAAGCAATGTGATCACCGGGGCGCAATGTCGTGTAACCCGAGATGATCGAGATCGCCTTGGCCGCTGGCCAGATCATATTCGCCGTATTCGAGCTTTGCAGGATTTCATCGCCGACCCTGCTTTCTATCTTGAGACCGGAAGCACCGGCTGGCACCTCGTCGGGTGTGACGACAATGGGTCCGATTGCGCCGGTGTTGTCAAAGTTTTTTCCCGGTGTCCACTGATGGGTTTTGCGTTGGTAATCACGCAATGATCCATCATTAAAGACCGTGTAACCAAAGACATGGTTCAGCGCCTCACCTTCGGGGATGTGCCGACCGCCCTTGCCAATGATCAGCATCAACTCGGCCTCGTAATCGAGCTGCTCCGAACAGGTAGGGCGGACCATGGGCTGACCCGCTGCCATGATTGAACTGGTGCCGCGCATGAATAGCGCAGGGTAGTCCGGTATGTCGTACCCGCCTTCCTTGATATGGTCGGTGTAGTTCAGGCCAAGACAAATCACCGTGGGCGGATTTTGAATTGGCAATGCAGGGGAAATATCGCTTACGGCCACTTTGTTTGCATCCGATACTGATGCAGCATCCGCCATCAGACCCGGATTGGCAGCAATCGCTGACAAGTCGTCGCCAATTTGCGGCAACGCCGCGCTAAGATTGACAGCTTCGCTTCCTGTGACGGCAAAAACGCTTTTCCTGCCATCCAAGGTTCCGACCAGAAAACGCATGCGATTCTCCTCCTTGATCACTGCAATTTTTGACGATAAAATTTTTCCAAGTCAAATAAAATCGATTTTATGGAGAGAGCGATGCCAGCCTGGGAAGAGTACAAAGCAGAAGCAAGGGAACGCGGTTCACTTGCGCACGAGGTTTTTGTCGTTGTGTCCACGCCCACAGCAGGCCACGAGGCCGTTAAGGCCAACCTTGCAGATCACCTCGGGTATATCAGATCGCTGGAAACCAACGGCTCTTTGATGTTCGCTGGCCCCCTGTCGGATGAAAGTGGCACGCAGATGCAGGGCATCGGTATGCTGATCCTGAGGGCGCAGACTTTTGACGACGCAAAGACGTTGGCCGAAAACGATCCCATGCATGTTTCCGGCGCGCGCAGTTTCACTCTGAGAAAGTGGCTGATCAACGAAGGATCGCTGACCGTTTCCGTAAACCTGGCGGGTCAACGTGTCGGTTTAACCTGAGGGTACAGCGATGGTTCAACGCAGTTTTCTTGCCGATATGTTGACGACGCTGTTTGAGCGCAGCCCGACACTATTTGCAGGAAAGGATAAGCGCACGCTGGAAGAGATGTGTCTTGCCCTGCTTGACGCCGAAGGCGAAGTGTCAGGGCTGCGACTGGCGCAGTCGATCCTTGATCGTTACGCCGGTTTGAACAGGGATGAAAAACACACGTTTTTTAAGTTTTTGAATGACGCACTGGATCTGGACATCCCGACACTTGAACAAGCAGTCAGCGCGTATGCCAAGTCACAGGATTCGACTGATTATCGCCGCCTTGCCATAGCGGCCGAACCCCGGCGGCAAGAGCTGTTAAGACGATTGAACCAACCGCCCAACGCCACGCAAATGCTGGTCAAGATGCGGGCCGAGTTGTTGGAGGCTTTGCCCAATCACCCCGACCTGCGCCGTACCGATCTGGATTTTCAGCACTTGCTGGGCAGTTGGTTCAATCGGGGGTTTCTTGTTTTACGGCAGGTCAGCTGGGAAACACCTGCCAGCATTCTTGAAAAAATCGTCGAATACGAAGCAGTTCACGCGATCAATGACTGGGACGAGTTGCGAAGGCGGCTTTATCCACAGGACAGAAGATGCTTTGCCTATTTCCATCCCACGATGCCGGACGAGCCGCTGATATTTGTCGAGATCGCGTTGACGATGAACACCCCGGATTCGATACAGCATCTTTTGACCGACGAGCGCCAAACCAGAAATGCGCAGGATACGAAAGTCGCGGTCTTCTATTCGATTTCGAACTGTCAGGCTGGGCTGACAGGTATCAGTTTTGGCAACCTGCTGATCAAACAGGTGGTCGACGAACTGTCTCAGGAACTTCCGCGGCTTGAAAGCTTTGTGACACTTTCGCCGATCCCCGGATTGAATACGTGGCTTGCCGAACAAGCGGACACCCCGATGGCCGCCACAGTTCTAAAGGGAACTGCAAGCGAAGATGAGGTTCGCCAGATGGCGGCAGAGTTCCTTTTGAACGCAAAGAATACAAAGGGCGCACCGCTTGATCCGGTTGCTCGGTTTCACCTTGGCAACGGCGCGCAGATATTGGCCGTGCATGCAGAGGCAGATATCAGCGAGGCCGGACAAGCCAAATCAAGCGGCGCGATGGTCAACTATCAGTACGACTTGAAAGTGATTGAGCAGAACCACGAACGTTATGTTCATCACGGGCATATTGCCACTGCCCCGGCATTTCGATCTTCGGTCAAAGCGCGGACACAGAATAAACGTATCAAGTAGGCTCTTTCTTTGGGCGGCAGAAGGTGGCGCCGACAAATCATTGCTTAGGTCATCGTTGCTGTTTGAACAGCTATCGTTTTCCGATCAAGCTGTTAGAGAAATCGCGGCCGAACACTCGCTCTGCATTTTTGTAGGCAATCTTTTCCGCCACGTCGCGCGGCAGTTTAGACAACCACCGGCGGTTGGATGCGATGATCCCGTCATAGTCATCCCACTGACTGTTGACCCAGGTATCGCTGCCGACCATCAGACGATCCTGAAATTCCATCACGATCTTCTTCCACTCGGGATTCAGATCGTTTCCTGATCCAAGTATCGCGTATTCTCGCAACGATGTGTCGGCCAGCAGGTCGGGGTATTCTGACATCAACTCATAGACCGCATTTGCCGGCTCTCCCAATCCGGCATGGGCCCAGATAATCTTGACGTCCGGGTCCAGATCATACAGCCAACGGATCGGTTCGGTGCCAGAGTGCACATGCAGGTAAATATCACGCTCTTTCGCCATCTGTATAACGGTTCGAAACAACGCTTCGTCCCACATCCCACGGCTGCGAATATGAAATTCTCCGATGCCTTCGTGCGGGTAGGATTCAAGCCGACCTTCCAGATACGACGCCATTTCGGGAAGCTCGGTCCAGTTCGACGAGCCGGAATTGCCATGATATGGGCGCAGTTCGGGAACAACGCGGTTTGGTGCATACTCCCACAGCATAATCGTGCCCTCGTCCGGTGTGGACGAGACCAACCCCATGGCTACGCCATTGCGATCCATCAATTCGATAATACTTTGTACCGGATACGGGCCCCAGGCGGGTTCTTTGTAATGGATATGGGCGTCGAAAATTGGCAGTTCTTCGACTGCATCTCCGATGGGATCCTGATTTTCATGAGCCCAAACAGACGTTGCCTGAACCGCGCCGAAAGCGACAAGCATTACTGCAACCGCAGTGGTCGAAAAGATCGATTTAGACATTGGTTTAGACCCGCCATCCGATTTACATTGCTAGTTTGCCTAAATCGGACGGTAGATTGGGCAAGAAAATACAGGGTCTTAAACCCTGGCGGCGATTCAGTTTTCATTTGCCTGACCCTCGCAGGCTACTTGTCGTCCCGATTTGCCCGATCACAGGGTTAATCAGAAGAAATCGGCAACCTGACATGCGCCGTAAAGGGACACTCCCCGAACAGGGTATGAAAACAACACAGGTTGCCGATTGCTAGACAGTCTCAATTCAATTCCATTGTCGACAGTTTCTTAGCCGTAGAATCCAACGAACGTGCCTGCATCAGGCGGAGGAAAGCAGCCTTGTCACGGGTGCGGATACTGTTGCCCTTGGCCGCGTGCAACCGTTCGTCGTGATATGCGACCTCTTGCAGGTTTGCGGACGCCCTCTTCAACAGAAGGGCTGCTTCGCAGATTTTTCTCGATCTTTGATGTTCAGTCATTTTCAGCACACTTTTACTTAGATTCCAAAATCACGTCTCGTCTTCAGGTCAGTTGGGCCAAGAAACCGGCGCTGAAATCGACTTTGTCGGTTTTACCCGAACATTTCGTCGCAGATGGTGTGACCGCGAAGAAATCCAAAACCTGTTGCGCCCGTTTCAGCCAAACTTCGGCCCTGTAACCTGACGCCGATTTAGGTGCCAAAAGGGTTCTGCACTTGTCAGTTTTCGCCAAATTTCTTGGAATTCTTGCCAAGGTTGAAAAATCGTCAGGCCCAACCCTTAACTGTCGGTAATTGCCTTTGATTTTTGGTGGCACAGTTGCCAAAGCAACGACCAGGTAAATTGCCTTATTGCAGTTGCAGAATATCTGGGACGCACAACTTGCGTTGGGCTGGCATCTGGTCCGCCCCGTCAGAGCGTTTCAGGCGTTTCGGACCATCCTTGACCTTGATTTTTGGTTTTGCAAGCGGCCCAGACGCGGTAACGGGCCACGGGCTGCGTGACAGGGGCTCTCCGATTTTTCGGGGCTGCAAATTCAGGTCCATGGCCTTTTTGTTTAGATTAACGTCGCCGAACACCACGACCTGAACCTGATCCGTTTCCATTGTCGTTTGCTTGGTCGAAATCGTTCCGTTGGACAGTGACAATGGAGCCCGCAGACAGACAATGGGCGCGACCTTTTGCTTGTCCTTGGAAAACACCCAAGGCAACAAACCAAGACCCGCCAAATCCAGCAGCTGCGTTTCGATGGAGCCGTTTCGCATCGAAACAGTTGCGTTTCCGTTCATCGACCCGACAAAATTGCGAACTGATTCAGTGCCCCCAGTGACATTGAAATCCGCATAAATCGTGCCGCTGGCACCCTTTTTGAACTTGAGATTGTGAAGTATATCAGCCAGTTGCCACCCTCCGGCCTGACCGGACAACGTCAGAAGATGTGCGTCATTTGACAGGTCAAGAACACCATTCACATCAAAAGATGCGCCGCCATATTCAAATTCCAACGGCCCTGCACGCAATTCTTCTTCATCCAGTATCAATTCAGTTTGCAGGGTACTGATCCCATTGGCGCCTTCGATTTTGCGTAGATCGATATCGACATCCATATTCATACCGGACAGAAGGATCGAGCGCCCGATAGGCCTTAGCGTTACGTCCCTAAGCGCATTGGGCGCGTCAGCGCCTTCGTCAGCATCGGTTCCATCTGCGGTCGCGTCATCGGCGGCTGCTTCTTCGTCCGAGGTGTCCAGATTCCTTAACTCGGCCGCCACTGCAATTATGCTGCGCAGTTGTTCAACTTTGATCAGGTCACTTTCAATCGTGCCGCGCAGGACCGGATCAGTGGTGGCGTCATCCAGATCGACAGCAAGGTTCAGACTGGAGTCAGCGACAACGACAGTGGCATCTGCCGTCCAGTCCGTGCCCTGACTGGCAAGTTGAATTGACAGTTTTGCGGGCCCGGTTTCCACCGGTGCCAACGACATCGCCTGCAAAAGGTCAGCGCCAGAAGGCACATCAACATCAATCCCAAGATCAAGGTTCTCGAATTTCAGAACATTTTCTACTGTGCCATGGACCTCCAGGTTCCATACTTCCGTTCCACTGGTACTGCCATCTAAATTCGATAAGGAAAGCTGGTTGATATCCCCGTTCAGATGAAAGTTGCCTGTAAATTCGCCCAGTTGATCGTCTGGTCCAAGTAGGTCTGGGGAAATCAGACTGCTGGTGGGAATTTCCAAAAGACCCTCGGCAGATACGCCCTCTAACTTCAATGCATCTTCGACTGTACCGTTCAAAATAATAAATGGCTCCGACGGCGGGCCGATACGCAGGTTCACGTTGCCAACGCGCAATGCGCCATCCTGTGTTCGGGACAGTTCGGAAAACTTGACCGGCGGCGGCCCTTCGCCAGCAGTGTCCAGAGTGAAGCCATTGGTTTCAATGACCATGCTGCGCTGCGGCACCTTCCCCGGAACGCTGTCCATCACCATGTCGACCGAGATAAGCTTCAGGTCGTAACGCGAGTACGCGGGCGCAGGTTCGGACCCTTCGGGATACAAACGGATGCGGGTGGTCAATGAAACATCGGCAGGGTTCCCAAGCTCCCCCAGTTGGCCCGTCAGTTCCAGACTTTGACCGGTGGTCAATTCGGTAAGAACACTGAGGTCATCAATCCTTGCAACGCCATCCGCGATTTTCAAAGTTCCGCCTACGGTTCCGGTGCCTTCCAGCACCCGGTTCAGTTTTAGAACGTCCAGAAGCTGACCAAGCTCGGCGATATCAGCGGACAATGACATTTCAAAGCGCGATGCCGCATCGACCTGTGTTGCAGAGAGCGAGATATGGTCAAAATCCATGGACACGCTTATCGGTTCATCTTTGGAAATTGATCCATCCAGTTGAAATTTCTGATCATTCAGCGACCCGGAACCCTTTGCTGACGCGGCTGCCAATTCCGTTCCGCGTTCAAGAAGCAGGTCGGTGAATTGCAGATTCAGGTCCAGACCGTTTTGGGCGCTCTGGTACACCACAGTTGCATTTTGCAGATCCAGACGCCGATCCTGAAGTATGCCCGGCGCTGAAACCGGTTTTGATTTGGTTGCTGCCTCAGCTTCATTTTCGGTGTCAGAGGCCCACGAAGTCACGCCTTCTTCATTGGTGATCAGGTTAACCTGTGCGCCATCAACGATGAAAGAACTAAGGCGCAGCTTGCCTTTCCAAAGTTCCTCTGCCGACACATCAAAGTTCAGGGTTTGAATTTCCGCCAGCGTCACATCCGGCAAGGACCGACTGGGCAGCGCCAACCCCTCTGCCGAAACATTCAGCGCGCGGCCAAATCCAATTCGAATGTCGCCATTAATGACCACATTCTGATCAAGCTCTTTGGCCAAAACGTTCTCGACGACCGCTTTCCGTGGGCCGGCGAGAATGGAAGAAGACAATAACAGCCATGCGGCTAACAGCAGAAACACCACAATTGCAGTGATGAACAATAAACCACGTAAGACATACCGCACTGTTTCGCCCTCAAAAGAATACGCACCCAATCATGCCCGGTGCCAAAATCAACACTTCTTTTGTAGTTGTAACAGCTGAATTAGCCAGTGTTTAGTTGATTGCCCGGCATGGAAATGGCAGCGTAACGCGGCCAAAATGAACAGCGGTGCCTGAACCGAGATTACCATAGGACCTCAGGTCTTTTTTCTGTCGTCCACAATGTTCATTGTCGCCATTCCGCTTGCGCCCAGATCAACGGCGGCAAATGGTCCGCCGTGATACATCTGCGCCGCATCGTTCGGGCTGGCCGGTTCAGCATCTGCAAGGATCACCTCTGCAAACTGCTCGGCATTGTCTTTTGGGCGGTACCCAAGATAGCTGGCACCGCTGTTGTCGACCGGTGCGCGATCATTGTCGGACACACCATAGATCACGCTGAACCCGGTTGTCGGGGTGTCAATCGCGCGGGTGACGAGTTGGATCAGGTCGTCATAGCTTAGCCATGATCCCAATGCGCGTGGGCTGGTCACCTGAGCGCAGGACAGAATTCGCAAGTGAACCGATTCCAACCGGCGCTTGTCCCAGTAAAGTTTTCCCAGATCCTCGGCAAAACACTTAGCAAGCCCGTAAAAGGTGTCTGGCCGATGTGGGGCGTCGACGCCGATGAAATCCTGCTTGGGGTGCATTCCGACAGCATGGATTGAACTTGCGTAGACAACCCGGCGCAGATTGTGCTGATACGCGGCCTCCCAAACATTGTATGCCCCTACAATGTTCGGCCCAAGGATGGTTTCAAAGGACGCTTCGTCCCCAATTGCCCCGAAATGAACGACCATATCGGACCCTTCCAGCAGGGCATGGATTTCATCGTAATTGGCAAGTTCGGCCTTGTGATAACGTTCACCGGGATAAAGCTGACCAATATCGTCAGAGATGTCAGACGAAACTAATTCTTCCGTCATCTTCGAAAGAGGTTCACGCAGGTACGAACCCAGCCGTCCCGCGGCACCGGTGAGAACTAGTTTTTTCATGTCAGTACCTTTTTAACTGCCCGAATACAGAGGATTAATTCTCTCTCATGGATGAAATCAGATTATCGCTGCCGCGTGCAAGAAGCCCAACGTCGGAACCACAGGCAACAAAGGAAAACCCTTCGGAAATCAGCCGTCTTGCAAATGCAGGGTCCATAACCAACGTGCCGACGGGCACGCCCTTGGCGATCAGGCGTTTCGCTGCGGGAAGAATAGTGTTCCATACGTCATCATGCATGGGCTGCCCAAGCAATCCCATATCAGCGGCGATATCCGCTGGTCCGAAAAACACACCATCCACACCTTTGACGCCAGCGATGTCATCGACCCGCGCCAAGGCGTCCTGCGTCTCTGCCTGAACCAGAATGGCAGTCTCGTCTTCGATCCGGGTGAAATAGTCCTGAACGCGGCCAAAGGCGTTGGCGCGGGTTGTTCCGGCAACACCACGGGTACCGTTAGGGGGATAGCGTGCCGCCGCAACGGCTGCTGCGGCTTCCTCTGGAGATTGAACCATTGGAAACAGCAGCCCCGGCGCTCCGGCGTCCAGCAGGCGCTTGACCTTGACCTGATCGTTCCAGTCCGGGCGTACAAGCGGCGTGGTCGGGTATGCGGCAAAAACCTGAAGCTGCGCCATGACGGACGACAGGTCATTTGGCGAATGCTCCATATCGATCAGCACCCAGTCAAACCCGGCCCCTGCAGCCACTTCTGCCGCAAACGGGTTTGCCAGGCTAAGCCAAAGACCGATCTGCGGCTTGCCATTTCGAATTGCGTGCAGAAAGGGATTGCGAGGTAGTTTCATATCACGGCCTTCTCGACAAATGCCTGACCAGAAACAATCCGGTCAAAATGGAAAGGCGTCAGATCCAGCGCGCGGTACGCGCCGTACGTCAGCCACTCTGCCGTTCCCCGACCCATTGCCGGGGATTGTTGCAGACCGTGCCCTGAAAACCCGTTGAGGAACACGAAGTTTTCAATTTCGGGATGTGGGCCCAGAATGGCATTCTGATCTAACGTGTTGAATGAGTAATGGCCTGCCCATTCGGTCACGACCTTTATCGCCTCGAACTGTGGAATACGGGTGGCGATTATGGGCCAAACATGGTCCTGCCACCGGTTGTGATCCATGTGGAAGTCATCGTAATCAACCGCCGGATCGGGATCGGCGGCGCATCCCGCCAGATAAGTTTCTGGCCCATCCTGCCGGAAATGTACCCCTGATGGATCAATGGTCAGAGGAAGCTCTTGATCAAGTGGGGTTTGCGCTGAAAATATCCAAGTAAACCGTTTTCTTGGTTCGACCGGCAGGTGAATTCCTGCCATTTTCGCCGTCCGGGCCGCCCTTGGCCCTGAAGCGTTAACTACAGCTCCGCAAGAAATGACTTCGCCGCCTTTCAAAGTGACGCTTTGAACCTGCGTTCCTTCTGCGTTGGTGGTCATGGCAACAACTTCATTCGCTACATATTCGACACCGCGCTCACGCGAGGAACGGCGGAACCAGTCAAAGACGGTACCCCCATCCCAGTAACCTTCATCCTTGGTGTTGATGGACCCAAGAACAATGTCGTCCAGATTGAAAAAAGGATAATCCTGCGCGATCCGGGCCGGTTCCAGCAGCCTTGTTTCGGCACCGCAGTCCAGTTGCACCCGCTGATTTTCGCGCAAGACATCGGCAAAGGCTTGGTTGTCGGCAAGGTACAGGTAACCGTAGTTTTGGATATCCATATCCGGCACCCGCGCGTCGTCGCCCATGTAACCCCTGAGGTTTTTCACGAAATCTGCGGCAAACTGGGAAATACGGACGTTGAGTTCGCTGCTGAACTGTTGCCGCATGCACGAGTTTGTGTGAGCGGTCGATGTATTCTCATAGCTTGGGTCGCGTTCGACCACGAGGACCGAACCATTGAAATCCGGGTTGTCGCTCAGGAACCACGCAGTCGAAGACCCCATTATCGCACCCCCCACGATTACAACATCGTAGGACGATTTTGTCGGTGTTGACGCAAACCCTGAAATTGCCATCAGAACACCTCTCCTTTCTTGGCCATGGCCAGAGTATTTTCTATTTCCTGCGGGTCCATTCCGTAATGCCGAGCTGCCGCCTCGGGCGTGATATAGCCCAGCGCAAGGTCACGTTTTACACTGTCGGGGTCGCGGCCTTGCACGTCGCCGTAACCCGCACCACCAGGAAAGGCCATGTGAACGCGGGTACCATGTGGAACAAACTGTTTTCCCTTGCCATTCATTGCCACGGCATCGCTTCTTACGATGGTTGTGGCGGCACCATTCCCGCCACCCCTTCGGCCACGGGCCGGGTGATTCACCCGATCGAACATGGCCTGAATGTCAAACTCGTGCCCTTCGCTTGCACCAACCTCCATGAATTGACCAAGCCCGCCACGAAATTTCCCGGCTCCGCCGCTGTCGGGGCGCAGTTCCTTGCGCCAGATGATGACCGGACCAACCTGTTCTGTCGCCTCGACCGGCATTGTCATCACGCCGGAGGGAAAGGCGGTCGCGTTCATGCCATCCAGCGTTGGCCGAGCTCCCGATCCGCCTGAATTGAATGTCAGCACCTCGGCACGCACGGCATCACGCGGTGGCTCTGCATCGGTACGAGGGCGCAATGACACCTGAAAGTTACACAGGCACCCTGCCCCTTCGGATGGAACGACGCCCGGCAACAGCTTGTCCAGCGCATCATAAACCGTGTCGGGAACCATGTGACCAATGATGTGACGCAAGGCCACTGGTGCCGGAGGCAACGCATTCACGATGGTGTTTTCCGGTGCCGTGATTTCGAACGGTGCCAGCGAAGCGGCGTTGTTGGGAATCTCTGGCGCAATGGCGCATTTCAGGGCGTAACACGCATACGCCTTGGTATAGACCAGCGGCACGTTGATGCCCTTTTTATCCAATCCGCTTGTGCCATCCCAATCGCTGACAATTCGGTCCTTTTCGATGGTCACGCGAACATGCAGGTCTATTGGCCTGGAATAACCGTCAATCCGCATATGTCCCTGCGCCGATCCGGGTTGCAAAGCATTAATACGATCCAGCGTAGCCTGCCGGGAATTGGTCAGGATGAAGTCGGAAATGCCCTTGAGGTCAGGCAGATCAAATTCCCGGATCATTTCGATCAGGCGGCGGTGGCCGATTTCATTGCAGGTTGCCAGCGCGTAGATATCGCCGACCAATTGATCGGGTTCCCTGACATTTCCGCGAATGATTGAAAGCAAAGTTCTGTCAACGTCACCGCGACCCGCGAACTTCATGATCGGGATATACAGACCTTCTTCGTGCACATCGTTGGCGTCGGCGCCAAAACCCCGCCCGCCGATATCCGTTATGTGTGCGGTGCAGGCGAAAAAACCGATCAGGCGTTCGCCGCTAAAGGACGGTGTCACCACTGTAATGTCGTGTTTGTGCCCGGTCCCTTCCCACGGGTCATTGGTGATGTAGATATCGCCGTCGAACATGTTTTCACGCCCGATCCGGCGGATGAAGTGACCAACAGCATCTGCCATTGCGTTGACGTGACCGGGTGTGCCGGTAACGGCTTGGGCCAGCATCTCGCCGTGTTCGTTGTACACGCCGGCAGAAAGATCACCCGCCTCGCGGACCGACGTGGAAAAAGCCGTACGCACAAGCGCCTGCGCCTGTTCTTCGACGACCGATATCAGGCGGTTCCACATGACCTGATAGGCGACGTTTGACGCGTTACGCACAGGCTTTCTCCTCATTATCCGTCGGAACATCTGCTGCGGATTTGGTGCGGATTTCCAGCGTGCCATCTGCCTGTGCCAGAACAGAGCGGCTGCTGGGGACCACAACGGTTGTTTCGTCTTCGGTAATCACAGCAGGCCCCTGAACGGTGTTGCCGGGATCAAGCGTATCCCTTTGGACGACTTGTGCAGTGACTTCCCGGCCAATTCCAGGGTCGAACAAATTTCGCGTTCCCTCACCCTGAACGGTTGATCCGGTCGGGGCATCACTTAAGGGCACAACCGGTGCCAAGGCCGTGTAGGAGTTGACCGACCAAACGGTAATCTCAACCTCCATACCGTCGACAGCACGCCCGAAAAGCTTGGCGTAGTCTTTCTCAAACAGCGAAAGGAAGGTTGCCGCATCAGGACTCGCGGCTTGCGCCGCTGTCAGGTTGACAGGAATTTCCCAACCCTGACCGGAATAGCGCATATAAACCCGGTGATCCCTGAGGATTTCTGCGTTGTCTTCGCAAGACCGTACAAATCCGGTCGCCTCTTTCTCCATCTCGGAGAAAAGGCTGGCGACAAGCTGTGTGTCAAAGTCAGACAGTTTCATAAAGACCGATCGGTTTGCTTCGAAACTGAAGGACGCTTTCAGAAAACCAATGGCCGAGCCGACGCCTGCACCCTGCGGGACCAAAAGACGTTCTACGCCCAGTTTTTCGCACAATCTGGCAGCATGCAATGGTGCCGCACCACCAAATGCAATCATGGCGTATTCGCTCAGGTCTTCGCCATTTTCAACGGCGTGCACGCGGGCCGCATTGGCCATGTTTTCATCAACGACTTCGGCAAGCCCCCAAGCAGCTTCTGTCGTATCCATTCCCAGTTTTTTTCCGATTGCTTCGTCAAGAGCGGTTGCAGAGCTTTGTGAATACAACGGGATCGAACCGCCAGCAAAGCTGTCCGGGTCCAGCTTACCCAACACCAGATCCGCGTCGGTGACGGCCGGCCTTTCCCCACCGCGGCCATAACAGGATGGCCCCGGTTCTGACCCCGCGCTTTCCGGGCCGACCCGGATCTGGTTCATCCCGTCCACATGCGCAAGCGAGCCACCGCCTGCGCCAATCTCTACCATGTCGATTACCGGGATCGAGATCGGCATCCCCGAACCCTTTTTAAAACGGTATGTGCGGGCAACCTCGAAAACGCGGGCTGTTTTGGGCGTATGATTTTTGATCAGGCAGATCTTTGCCGTCGTTCCGCCCATGTCAAAGCTTAGCACTTTGTCGATCCCATGCCGTGCCGCGATATCTGCGGCAAATATCGCGCCGCCCGCCGGGCCGGATTCCACCAGTCGCACAGGAAACTCTGCCGCACTTTCCAGCGACATGATCCCACCGCCCGAATGCATAAGAAAGATTTGGCATTCCGCCCCTTCGCCAGCCATACGATCACGAAGTCGCCCAAGATAGGATTTGATCAGTGGTTTGATATAGGCATTGGCAATCGTCGTATTGAACCGCTCATACTCGCGCATTTGTGGCGAAACTTCGGAGGACAGGGAAATCATGGCATCCGGCAATTTGTTGGCCAGCACCTCGGCAATCATTCGTTCGTGGGCGTCATTTGCATAGGAATGAAGCAGGCCCACAGCGATACTTTGATATTCGGCCTGCCCAAGTTCGTCCGCCAACAGCTCAACCTCTGCCCGGTCAAACGGCAATAGGACGTTGCCGTTGGCATCCATTCTTTCAGACACGACATAGCGCCGGTTCCGCGGCAACAAGGGCTCGGGAAGTTTGAGGTTCAGATCATATTGCTCAAAACGGCTTTCGGTCCGCATTTCGATCACGTCGCGGAATCCCTTGGTGGTAATAAGGGCCGTCTTTGCACCGCGGCGTTCAATCAGGGCATTGGTTGCCAGCGTGGTTCCGTGGATGATCTGGCCGATTTCCGAAGGGGCGACCCGCGCCTTGGCGCACACCTGATGCAACCCATCAATGATTGCGTCTTCGGGGGCGGCATATGTGGTCAGAACCTTGGTCGAAAACCACTCTGACCCGCGTTCAAGCACGACATCGGTAAATGTCCCGCCGATATCGACACCCAATCTGATCGCAGGGTTCGCCATTCCAATCGCCTTTTTATTGAGTCGAGCGAACGATAGCGCGATGCTCTCCATCTGATCCAATTATTAGATTGAATGGATAGGATAAAATATTTTTATTCTACGGCAATGTTCCCTTGTGACACCTCACCGGCAATTCGCGCCGCTTCGGTCACGAAATATGGCGCAGTGTCATCGAACCGCGCCCTGAACCGCAAGTCATCCGGGCACCACAGATAGCGAAGCTGCTCTAACCGGCCCGTGGTTATCTGATCTCTGACCATGACCTCTGGCAGACATGCGATACCCAGACCCTCGACAGTCATCTGGATGCAGGCTGCCATGTTCGACGATGGCACCAACCGAACAGGATGGTCGGACGCTGCTGCCACGTGATCCTTGAGTTGTTCGAATGGAAGTGTGCCACGGGCGTGGGTGAGAATGGGACGAGCCGCTAGGTCGGCCAGTGACAAAACCTTATTCCCCGCCCCCAGTTTCGGCGCGGCAACCCAAATCAATGGGAAACTGCCCAACTCGACTGATCCGGATGCAGAACGGCTGAATGGCCCGCTTTGCAGCGCAAGATCGATCGTCCGATTAAACAACGCCGAGGACAGATTGGCGGACAGGTCGACAGTCAGTTCTACGTCGATATTGGGAAAGCGCCCTTTAAGGATCGAGATGTAAGACCCCAACCACGAATGAACGATCATCTCGGTCACTCCCAGACGTAAAACGCCTTCGAAAAGTGATGTGTTTCCTGCCAAGATAATGAATTCATCAAGCGCTTCGGAAACCTGTCTTGCTTTCAAAAGCAACACTTCCCCCATCGGCGTCAGACGAACCGATCCTGCATCGCGGTCCATTAATTTTACGCCCAACTGGGACTCGAGGCCGGAAATCCTGGTTGAGATATTGGGTTGCGTCGTGTTCAGCTTTTCAGCTGCTCTGCGAAAACTGCCAAGATCTGCAACCTGTATCAGCGCCTCAAGTTGCTTGATGCTGATTTTCGCCAACGCACTCCTCCTTTGTTACAGGCATTTCTAAATCCAATTCCGAAACTTTCCCACCCGCCAACCCGCGACGAACTGCAGCCAAGCGCCGAAAACTGAATTCTTCGGGCAAATATGATATTGTCGGCACTCCAATTTCGGTCCCGACTTGTCGGATATCGAAGGGGAAAGAACAATTTAATCCAAGCGGTTTCTTTGCAGCATCGGAGTGACCCCATAAGCCGCGCGGTAAACGCGTGAAAAATGACCTGCGCTTTCGAAACCACAGGCAAACGCCACGTCCGTAACAGATGACTCGGTCTGGATAAGCAGGTTGCGCGCCCGTTCCAGACGCAACTCCATAAAGTACTTTTTGGGGGACGCGTTCAGGTACTTTCCAAACAAACGCTCAAGTTGCCGTGTCGAAATTCCAATCTGTTCGGCAATCACGGACGGAGAAACCGGATTGGCGATACGGTCGGACATTATCTGAATTGCCTTGGCCAAATGCGTGTTCCTCATCCCGTTTCGGGATTGCAGGGAAACGCGTTGTTCCGCTGTCGCATTGCGGACCGCGTTGTAAACCATCTGATCGGCAACAGCGACCGACAGATCATGCCCATGCTCGCGTTCTATCAGATGCAGCATAAGGTCCGCCGTTGCCGTTCCGCCTGACGCCGTCACATGCTTTTCGTCGGCGACAAAAACGCTGCGCACAAGATTGACCTCGGGAAATGCTTCCATGAAAGCATCGTGATATTCCCAGTGGATTGCAGCCTGCAAACCATCCAAAAATCCGGCCTCGGCCAGAACCCACGCACCTGAACACAACGCGCCTGTTGGGGTGCCGTGCACTTTTGCGCGACGCAAGGCGGCAAGCAGCGGGCGCGTAACGTGATCTCGCATATGGATACCCGACAAAACGAATACTTGATCGCATTTGGGCAGATCGTTAAATCCTGAATGGACCAGCGTCACAGACCCATTTGAACAGATCGCCTGACTGCCCTGCTCGGACGCAAAAGACCAACGATACAAGTCCTGTCCACTTACAAGGTTCGCAATCCGCAACGGCTCTACCGCGCATGAAAAAGCCAAATGCGAAAACTCTTCGACCAGAAGGAAACAGAAATGCTGTGGCCGGCTCATGATATACCCAAATTGCGGTGTGTTTGGGCAAATCCTGGCCCCGACAAACCATTGTTTGCGTGTCGTTTGGCAATATTGACCCGTGGCCCCTGCATCATCAAGTCCGCTTTCGGAAAGGGTCGCGATCGTTGCAGGCCGCATTTGGTTCCTGCAGTCATCGGGTGATTTCAGGCCGACAGTATTGCATTAGATTTCTTCCTTTTTGGGCTTGCGCGACGGAGCATAAATTTATTTTGTATATAAGTTGTATTTTTCTGAGATACAAAAGGAAACAGATGCCGTTTTCACGATTCGTCTGTTCAGGGGCGAAAGGATCACGACCAGAGGGCAAGTGATGAAGGACGAGGCAAAAAACCGTAAGCAAAAGCTGCTGGACCACTTGAAGGTGTCGATCCTGACTTTGCGACTGCCCCCGGGCGAAGATCTGGACGAGGCGCAACTGTCTGATGCATTCGGTCTGTCCCGTACGCCTCTGCGAGAGGTATTTCGCCACTTGGCCGGTGAGGGGTACCTTGATCTGCGAGCCAACCGCAGCGCCCGCGTGTCCGAGATGTCTTATACAACTTTGCGCGACTTTTTTCTTGCGGCACCTATGATATATGGCGCAATCCTTCGCCTGGCAGCATTGAATGCAACATCAGATCAGATCGCGGAACTGAAGCAGGCGCAATACACATTCAAGGATGCATTGCGCTCAGGATCAGCTGAAAAACGTGCGCTTGCCAACAATCGCTTTCACGAAATCACGGGCGAGATGGCGGGAAACGTTTACCTTCTTCCGTCATTTCACCGCCTGCTGATCGACCATGCCCGGATCGGGATAACGTTCTATCGCCCGAAAAATGCCGAGATGTCGGGGAATCTGTCACTGGCGAGCCAGCAGCACGATGCCATCATAGGCGCAATCACTGAACGCGACGAAGCAACGGCGGCGCAACTGGCCGAAGATCACTGGAACCTGTCCCGCGATCAGATTGAACTGTTTGTTATGCCCGAAGCTCTGGACATCGCGATGGGCACCCTGCCCCGCTCGAAACCTGCATGAGGACTGAATGAACCCGATTTTCAGATACGAGGGGATCTATACCCCTGTAATCACGCCTTACCATGAAAATGGCGGCGTGAACTGGGGCGCATTGACCGACGTGATCGAGCATTTGATCGAGAACGGTGTGAACGGCCTGATTTCAGGTGGATCGACCGGGGAAAATTATGCCCAAACCGTCGATGAACGGCTGGAGCTTGCGCGATTCACCAAAGAACAGACGGGCGGCAGACTGCCCTTGGTCGTGGGAACCGGTGCGATGCTGACACAGGATTCAATCGCGCTTGCTACCGGTGCACGAGAGATGGGCGCAGACTCGATCCTGCTGGCCAGCCCCCCTTATGCCGTGCCTACCGACTGCGAGAATGCGCTGAATGCACTGGCAATCGACAAGGCGGCTGATCTGCCAGTGATGCTATACAACTATCCCCACCGCACCGGCACGATGATGGGGGAAGAGTTTCTTGACCGTGTCGGCCGCAGTCGCAATTTCTGCGGAATCAAGGAAAGCTCGGGCGACATTAACCGGGTTCACCTGCTGGCGCGGGACTACCCGCACATTCAGCTTGGCTGCGGAATGGACGATCAGGCACTGGAGTTCTTTGCGTGGGGCGCACCGTTCTGGGTTTGCGGGGGGGCGAACTTTCTGCCGAAAGAGCATGTCGCCCTCTACAACGCCTGCGCCGTCGAAGGTGACTTTGCCAAAGGCCGCCGAATAATGTCCGCGATGATGCCACTGATGCGGGTACTGGAGCAGGGCGGAAAATTCATCCAGACCATCAAGCACGGTGTCACTATGAATGCGATCGACGCGGGTACAATGCGCGCGCCCCTGAAAAGTCTGAACAAGGATGACAAGCGTGCGCTGGAACAAGTCACGCGGGTATTGAAAAAGACAATCGCCGAAATCGAGGCCGAGGGGTAATCGACATGGATCTGCTGACACGAGACGAATACCAATCCATCGCGGCGAACCTTGCGCTGCCATCTGGCGCGTTCATCGATGGTGGGTTTCGCCCTGCGACCTCAGGCCAGACATTTGAAACCGCAAACCCGGCAACGGGCGAAAAATTGATCGATGTCGCCTCTTGCGGCGCTGCTGATGTGGATGTGGCGGTTGAAAAGGCGCGCGAAGCGTTTGACGATGGACGCTGGTCCAGACTGCATCCGTCGACACGCAAGGATGTACTGATCCGTCTTTGCAAACTTATGACAAGAAACGCCCGTGAACTGGCAGTTATGGAAAGCATCGACAGTGGTAAAACGATCTTTGACTGCGAAACGGTTGATGTGCCCGAAACCATTCATTGCCTGAAATGGCATGCCGAGGCGATTGATAAGATCTACGATCAGGTCTCGCCAGTTTCGGACGATCATATTGCGATGATTGTTCGAGAGCCGATTGGCGTCGTGGGTTTGGTACTGCCATGGAACTTCCCCCTGCTTATGCTCGCCTGGAAGATCGGGCCTGCACTGGCAGCTGGTTGTTCGGTCGTTGTCAAACCTGCTGCGGAAACAACCCTGACCACCTTGCGCATGGCCGAACTTGCGATGGAGGCCGGTCTGCCGCGCGGTGTTTTGAACATCGTTCCCGGCGGCGGTGCCGAAGTCGGCGAACCCATTGGTCGGCATATGGATATCGACATGGTTTCGTTCACCGGATCAACTGTGACTGGAAAACGTTTTCTGACCTATTCGGCGGAAAGCAACGCTAAAGAGGTCGTGCTGGAAATGGGCGGCAAAAATCCGGCTATCGTGATGGACGATGCCGAAAACCTGGATCGTATTGCCGCTCATGTTGTCAATGGTGCCTTCTGGAACATGGGCGAAAACTGTTCTGCCTCTTCGCGACTGATCGTACACAAGAAAGTCAAAGCTGAATTGCTGGATCGGATCGCGCATCACGCAAGGCATTGGAACGTTGGCGATCCCTTGAACCCGGAAACCCGTTTGGGCGCGTTGGTCAGCGAAGGCCACTATAACAAAGTGTGCGGATACCTGGACAAGGCTGAAAATATCCTGATCGGAGGTAAAGCCGACAATGGATTTGTCGAAGCCACCGTTGTCGAAGTTGCGGGAAACGACGCGCCGCTTGCACGCGAGGAGATTTTTGGACCGGTTTTGTCGGTAATCGAGGTATCCAGCTTTGACGAAGCCATAAAGATCGCCACCGACACAGATTATGGTCTTTGCGCCTCGATCTTCACCGCCAATGCCAAGCGTGCCATACGCGGCGCGCGTGCAATTCGGGCGGGTACCGTCACGGTGAACAGCTTTGGCGAAGGCGACATTACAACACCCTTCGGCGGGTTTAAGCAGTCCGGATTTGGTGGGCGGGATAATTCGCTGCATGCCCATGACCAGTACACGCAGCTAAAAACCATCTGGATCGACCTTGCCGATGACGCGGATGAGGCCGTGGATTGAACCGATACACCGCCAGAAGGCTGCCCAGACAAATAGGGCCAGCAGCGTGGAATGCCATCCTGCCCCCGCAAACCCCGATGCCTGAATGCGAAGGGGATCTGACGGCAGATGTGACGATCATCGGCGGCGGCTTCGCGGGGTTGTCAGCAGCACGCAGGCTGCATCAGCTGGACCCGACCCTGAAAGTTGTCGTGTTGGAAGCAGGGCAATTTGCAGAAAGCTCTGCCGGGCGAAATTCTGGTTTCATGATCGACCTGCCGCATGATTTGTCGTCTAACAACTACTCTGGTCAGGGACTACAGGCGGACAGGGTTGAGATTTCTCTCAATCGCAGGGCCATCGCATTTGCAACCGAGGTCGCCGGGGACTGCGACCTGCAGCAAGAGATGTTCGACCCGTGCGGCAAGATCAACGCTGCCGCAACCCGCGGTGGCGACCAACACAATCGCGATTATGCTGCGCACCTTGCCCGACTGGGCGAGCAGTACCAGCTGTATGACCGGACGGAAATGCAGGATATCACCGGCAGCGCTCATTACACTTCGGGTCTGTTCACGCCCGGCACCGTGATGATCCAACCCGCGGCCTACATCCAGGCGTTATCGCAAAAGCTGGCCGGACAGGTGCAAGTGTTCGAAAACAGTCCGGCCACCGGATTTGAACGGAATAGTGACAGTTGGGTGGTGAAAACGTCCAAGGCCCGACTGGTGACTGGGCAGGTCATTCTGGCGAACAACGGTCATGCGGAAAGTTTTGGTTTTTTTCAGCGCAGGCTGATGCACATCTGTCTGTACGCGTCGATGACGGAAACCCTTTCGTCTGATCAACGGAAGTCGCTGGGGGGACGATCCCGCTGGTCGATTACACCCGCTGACCCCATGGGAACCTCTGTCAGGCGGATATCTGGCAGTTGCGGTGATCGGATACTGATCCGCACCTGTTCCAGTTTTCACCCCGCTAGCGAAAGCTCTGTCCGACGGCTGCAAAACGCGGGCCGGGTTCATGACCGCAAATTCAGCGAAAGATTTCCAAACCTGTCCGACGTCCGCATGGAACACCGCTGGGCCGGAATGCTGTGCCTTAGCCGCAATGGATCTGCCGCCTTTGGCGAGGTGGATCAGGGCGTCTTTTCTGCCTGTTGCCAGAATGGCCTGGGCGTGGCCCGTGGTACATTGCAGGGGATGGGCATTGCGGAACTGGTATTGCAGAAAAAGTCGGCGATCGCCGATCACTTTCTGAATCAGCCGGACCTGCCCCGGCTCCCGCCGGAACCCTTTGCCTCGGTTGGTGCGAACACCTACCTGAAATGGAAGGAATGGCGGTCCGGGAAAGAGTGACCGCGCATTAGTTGGCAAAAAAATCTAACCTTTGGAACGACATGCTCGGACCGTGTCAGTGAGTCTGGTTCAACTCGTCAGCCGCCGGAATTTCCCGTTCCCGGCGCGCGATGTAATCCAGCAATTCTTCGTTCTTTGCTTGGTCTAGTTTGGGTTCTTCATACTCGGCAAGCAGCTTTCTGGCTCTATTCAAGGCGCGTTCGGTAATTTCGACTTCGCCTTCGGCAACCCATTGTTCGATCGAATTGTTGTCGAACAATTCGGGCATAAAGAACGCTTCCTGAAAGTTTTCCTGCGTATGCGGGTGCCCAAGGTAATGGCCCCCCGGACCCACATCTGGCACGGCTGCAATGGCCTGATCGAAATCATGCCATTGCGGCCCTTCGGCCATACGATAGGCCATCGCACATTGCTCGGCATCGACGATGAATTTTGCAACGGAACAATGCATTCCGGCCTCGTTCCAACCTGCCGAATGCCAGATATAGTTGGCGCCGGCATGAATCACTGATGACAGCGTACTTGCCGATTCATATCCGGCCTGAGCGTCGAAGGTTTTGGCACCGCCCAACGTATTCGACGTGCGCCACGG
>JBPCWT010000186.1:0-5088 GCA_051009255.1 Ruegeria sp.
ACCATAAACCTTTTTACCGATATGATGTACGGTGCCCTACTGCGCGATCTGGCTGCTAATGGCGTTCCTGTCATAACTCCATCAATTATCATCGGAACAATCGCGTTTCCGTCGTTTCACACAGTAATGGCAGTGTTGGTTGTTTGGTATCTGCGCGGCACATCCCTTTTTTTGCCGGCACTACTTATCAACGTGATGATGGCGCCCGCTATCTTGGTGCATGGCGGCCACTACCTGACCGATATGGTGGGTGGTGTTGCAACTTTCGCAGTGTCGGCATGGCTTGCCGGGTTCTTGAACCGAAAACGAAGACTGTATCCCTGACTCACACTTCCCCTGACAGGCTGGCCGCCTCGATCCCTGCCAGTCCTGCTGCGGCGTCGTTGTCGGATGTATCGCCTGTTACTCCGATCGCGCCGATCACATCGCCTTTTTTGTCACGCAACAAAATACCTCCGGGCACGGGAATGACCTGCCCGCCATAGACACCATTCACGGCTGCCATGAAATAGGCCTGCCCTTCGGCACGCTGCATCTGTGCGGAACCTGCCATCCCCAACATGACAGACCCATATGCCTTGCCATGTGCTATGGCAAACCGACCGGGTGAGGCCCCATCCTCGCGCTCGAATGCGATAACGTGACCGCCGGAATCCAGTACCACCACAGAAAGCGGTTTCAACTCCATTTCACGCCCTTTCTCCAACGTCCTGCGGATAATGGTTCGGGCTTTGCGAAGTGAAACCGACATGTTTTTTCCTTTTCTTAAAAATGCTATCGGCGCCGGTCCAATAAGACCGGCTACCTTACCCAAGAATACCTACCCTTGGCTTGCCTTCAACTCCAACCGACGCGCGTGCAGAACCGGTTCAGTATAACCCGAAGGCTGCACGCGGCCTTTGAAAACCAGATCACAAGCCGCCTGAAAGGCAATACCGTCAAAACCGGGCGCCATGGGCCGATACAACGGATCATCCGCATTCTGGCGGTCGACGACGGCAGCCATTTTCTGCATTGCTGCCATTACCTGCGCCTCGTCAACGACGTCGTGATGCAACCAGTTGGCAAGCGCCTGAGAGGAAATCCGGCATGTCGCGCGATCCTCCATCAGACCGACATCGTTGATATCGGGCACCTTTGAACACCCGACGCCCTGATCAACCCAACGCACGACGTAGCCGAGAATGCCTTGCGCGTTGTTTTCAATTTCTCGAGCGATCTCTTCATTACTCAGATTGCGCCCACCAAGCAGCGGCACGGTCAGAAGATCGATCAGCGTACCGCGCAAACCTGCGGTGGCAATCTCATCCTGCCGCGCCATCACATCGACCTTGTGGTAATGCGTCGCGTGCAGGGTTGCCGCAGTCGGAGAGGGCACCCACGCGCACGTTGCACCCGACATTGGATGACCGATCTTGGCCTCCAGCATGTCACCCATCTGATCTGGCATAGCCCACATACCCTTGCCGATCTGCGCCTTGCCTTTCAGGCCGCATGCCAGACCGATATCAACGTTGCGATCCTCATAAGAGGTGATCCACGGCGTATTCTTGATGTCGCCCTTGGGCAGCATCGGCCCGGCCTCCATCGAGGTATGAATTTCGTCACCGGTCCGATCCAGAAACCCGGTATTGATGAACGCAACCCGTGATTTCGCGGCGCGAATACATTCCTTCAAGTTCACCGACGTCCGGCGTTCCTCGTCCATAATTCCCAGCTTTACGGTGTTACGGGGCAAGCCCAAAATGTCTTCGACCATGTCGAAAATCTGAACGGAAAACGCCACTTCTTCCGGTCCGTGCATCTTGGGCTTCACGACGTAAACGGAACCCGCGACCGAATTGCCGCCCTCGCGCTTCAGGTCATGCATGGCAATCAGCGTCGTGCAAAGGGCATCCATCAGACCTTCACCGATCTCATTGCCTTCGCCATCCAGAACCGCGGGGTTTGTCATCAGGTGGCCGACGTTACGCACCAACATCAACGAGCGACCTTTCAATACACCCGGCTGCCCCTCGGTAGTCGTGTAAGCGATGTCGTCCGAAAGCTTTCGGGTAAAGGTCTTGCCACCCTTGGTCACGTCCTCCGCCAGATCACCTTTCATAAGGCCCAGCCAATTGTCATAGGCTGCGGCCTTGTCGGCGGCATCCACGCACGCAACTGAATCTTCACAGTCCATGATGGTGGAAAGAGCGGATTCCAAACGAACATCTGAAATGCCCGCCGGGTCGGTTACGCCAATTTCACTGTTCGGATCGAACAGTATCTGAATGTGCAGGCCGTTATTCTTGAACAGCATGAAATTCGGAGCGTTCGCTGATCCGCCAAATCCTTCAAACTGTGCCGGATCGGCCAAGGCAGGTTCCAGAACGCCGTTATCAATGGAAACCGTTTCGACATCAGCCCATGACCCCTGCGCCAGCGGCACGGCGTCATCCAGAAACGCCTTGGCCCACGCAACGACCCGGGCGCCGCGTGCTCCATCATAGCCCCCCGCCGTGGGCAAACCGCCCAGCGCATCAGTTCCATACAGCGCGTCATACAAGCTGCCCCACCGTGCGTTCGCGGCGTTCAGGGCGAAACGGGCATTCGTAATTGGAACAACAAGCTGTGGCCCAGGCGTCAATGCGATTTCGGGATCAACATTGGCGGTTTCGATTTCAAAGTCTGGCCCTTCTTCAACCAGATAACCGATTTCGCGCAAGAAAGCCTCATAGGCAGGCGCATCATGCGTCATGCCCTTGTTGGCAATATGCCATCCGTCAATACGGCCTTGAATCTCGGTTCGTCTTGCCAGCAGCGCACGGTTCTTTCCGCCTAGTTCATCGACCAGGCGGGCCATCCCGGCCCAAAACTTCTCGGAACTTACACCCGTTCCCGGCAGAGCCCGGTTGTCGATGAAATCTGCAAGCTCCCAGGCAATTTGCAGCCCGTTCCGGGTTTCCCTGCCGCTCATGTTCGCTGTCTCCCGCGATTGTGTGCCACTGTATGCGGCATTCAATTAGGATGATTGTTTCCGATAGGCAACTCAACAGCATCGCCTTTTAGCGAATAGCGTTGGGTCATTCCGATTCAAAAGCAAATTTCATGTCGCGCACCGTCACTGCACCGCACAGCTTGCGGCCCACGGCCAGAGCCCATAACTTCGCGCCGAAATCAAACGATACGAGGCCCCTGATGCGAGACGCCGCCCCCACCACGATTTACCTCAAGGATTACACGCCATTTGGCTTTGTCGTGGACAATGTGCACCTGATATTTGACCTTGCCCCGAATACCACCCGGGTCAAATCACGCATCGCCTTTCGTCCCAACCCTGACGCGACTGACCGGACATTTTTTCTGCACGGCGAAGATCTGAAGCTGATCCGCGCCGCCATAGACGGCGATGCCGTTACGCCCACGGTCACTGATGCAGGACTGACTGCAACTGTTCCCGACGCACCATTCATTTGGGAGGCCGAGGTCGAGATTGATCCCGGCAATAATACCGCACTTGAAGGGCTGTATATGTCCAACGGGATGTACAGCACCCAGTGCGAGGCCGAAGGTTTTCGCAAGATCACTTTCTATCCCGACCGCCCCGACGTGATGTCCACATTTACCGTGCGCATTAACGGCGACCTGCCGGTTCTGCTGTCAAATGGCAATCCAACCGGCAAGGGCGACGGATGGGCCGAATGGAACGACCCCTGGCCCAAACCTGCCTACCTGTTTGCCCTTGTTGCAGGCGAATTGATCACGCATCCCGACAGGTTCACCACGCGTTCCGGGCGCGACATTGAATTGAACCTTTGGGTGCGCCCCGGCGACGAAGGCAAATGCGCCTTTGGCATGGAAGCCCTCAAGAAATCGATGAAATGGGACGAAGACGTCTATGGCCGCGAGTATGATCTGGATGTCTTTAACGTTGTCGCCGTTGATGATTTCAACGCGGGCGCAATGGAAAACAAGGGTCTGAACATCTTTAACTCGGCGGCGGTTCTGGCCAGCCCGGAAACGTCAACCGATGCCAATTTCGAGCGGATCGAAGGGATCATAGCGCACGAGTATTTTCACAACTGGACTGGCAACCGCATAACCTGCCGCGACTGGTTCCAGCTTTGCCTGAAAGAGGGTCTTACCGTTTTTCGCGATGCGCAGTTTACGTCTGACATGCGTTCAGCACCGGTCAAGCGCATCCACGATGTCATTGACCTGCGCGCGCGACAATTCCCCGAAGACAACGGCCCGCTTTCGCATCCTGTGCGCCCCGAAAGCTTTCAGGAGATCAACAATTTCTACACGACAACCGTTTATGAAAAAGGTGCCGAGGTCATCGGGATGCTCAAGCGGCTTGTCGGGGATGATGCCTATTCAAAGGCGTTGGATCTGTATTTCGAACGGCACGACGGTCAAGCCTGCACCATCGAGGATTGGATGACGGTATTCGAGGACACCACTGGGCGCGACCTTGATCAGTTCAAGCGTTGGTACAGACAGGCCGGAACGCCGCGCGTGGCTGTTTCCGAGGATTGGAATGACGGCACATACACACTGACCCTCAGCCAAAGCACGCCCCCAACGCCCGGGCAGCCAGACAAGGAACCCCAGGTGATCCCGGTTGCGGTTGGCCTGCTTGGCCCTAACGGGGACGAAGCGCGCGGAACAGAGGTTCTGGAACTGACGCAAGACGAACAGAGTTTTGTTTTTACAGGTCTGTCGGCCAAGCCGGTACCTTCGATCCTGCGGGGGTTTTCGGCCCCGGTGATCCTTGAACGCGAAAGCTCTTCTGCCGAGCGCGCATTTCTGCTTGCCCATGATACCGACCCATTTAATCGCTGGGAAGCTGGTCGATCACTGGCGCAGGACACGCTGTTGCAGATGATAACCAACGACGCCGCGCCGAATGCCGATTATCTGGATGGTTTGCTGGAGGTCCTGCGCGACGCGGATTTGGATCCTGCCTACCGCGCGCTGATGCTGGGCCTGCCAACCCAATCACAGTTAGCTGCCGCCCTGCATGAAAACGGCACAACCCCCGACCCGAAGGCAATCTGGCGAGCGGTCGAAACATTACGTCAGACAACCGCCCAACACATGCAGGAC
>JBPCWT010000187.1:0-3222 GCA_051009255.1 Ruegeria sp.
AGGATCTTGAACAGGAAGTAAGCGGTGAACCCATTGGGACTGAAACCAATGGTTTCCACGTTCCAGCGCATCGCCCGGGCTTTCATGATCAGGCGGTCCAGCGTGTCGCTGGCCGATGGTTTTGGCACGATCAGGTGCCGCCACATAAAGTACCAGCCATACATCCAGATGAGGGTGGCGACCGGGATCATAAAGAACACCGACCCCAGCATGTCGATCACTTTCTTTGTCCGGAACTTGGCCGGGGCATACAGCAGGTCAACACGGACGTGACCACCCTGCACAAAGGTGTATCCAACACAAAGCGCGACCACCAAAGCATTGTAAAACTTCAGCATCTCGGCGTACCAGCTGATGTCGTACTGCAATGGAATGCCAAATCCGATCACAATATCTGGCCGGGTGAAAATCCGCTGCAGGAACACGATGATGATCTGCTGCAGAACCATCAACAACCCCGCCCATGCAAAGAAACGGCCAGTGGTGTTACTGACCCCCTCAAGGAACCGCACGCAGCCCCACATGAACGGTCGCCAGACTATCCCGGCGATTGTAACAACCAGCAAAATGGCAAAAACTGCAAAGAAGAACTCGACCGAACCGCCATAGTAGACAAAGCGCATGACGGCTTCTTTGTTGGACCAATCCAACCAAAGCCCGGGATGCGTTACGGCATAGCCGATGTTATAAAATGCCAGAGCCAGATTTTGCAGGACCCATAGCAAACCGCCGCCGACAGCGGCTAGCGCGTCGCCCAGGCTCGCGGAGCTATCCTCAACCATAATGTCCCTCATTCGCCCACGCCTTGGGCGTTTTCGTTCGCAACAAGATGCGATGCTATCAGTGATCGCTCACTGAAATGAGGCCCCGCTATTGCGGAGCCTCGACTTGGTTCTAACCGAAATTAGCCACCCAACACGCGCACACGCTGCGTGACGTAGTAACCATCCGACTTGTTGATCCACGAGGCCGAAGTAGCCAGTGATTCCTCGAACGATCCACGGATACGGGCAAACAGCTCGTCACTCATGTTTTCGTCCATCACCTCGGCTGATGCCTTGCCGAATGCATCCCAAACGTCGTCAGAGAACTGCAGCGTCTTGACGCCTTGTGCCTGCAGACGCGCCAGTGCGGCACCGTTGTTGGCCAGTGTTTCGGCCAGCTGATACTGAGTAACAGCCATGGACGCATAGCGCAGAATTGCCTGCTGCTGTGGCGTCAGGTCATTCCAGACATCCAAGTTAACCGAAGCAGCCAGGCCGGAACCTGGCTCGTGGAAACCAGCGGTGTAGTAAACCTTGGCAACTTCTTGGAAGCCCGCTCTTTCGTCAGCCATTGGGCCGACCCATTCCAGACCGTCCAATGCGCCCGAAGACAGCGCCTGGTACAGTTCGCCACCAGGGATGTTCTGAACAGATGCGCCCAGTTTACCCAGCACCTTGCCACCCAGACCTGGCATACGGAATTTCAGTCCGTTGAAATCCGCGGCCGAGTTGATCTCGGTGCGGAACCAGCCACCGGACTGCGAACCAGAGTTACCAGCCAGCAGACCCTTAAGGTTAAAGATCTGGCCCAGCTCGTCATGCAGCTCTTCGCCGCCGCCGTGATAGTACCAGTTGGTCAGCTCCTGCGCTGTGCCACCAAACGGCACGGCGGTGAAATAGGCGTAGCCCGGATGCTGTCCGATAAAGTAGTAATCGGCCGAGTGGTACATGTCTGCCTGACCGGATGAAACGGCATCGAATACTTCCAATGCGCCAACCAGTTCACCAGGGGCTTTCTTTTCGATGGTCAGCTGGCCGTCGGACATTTCCCCGACCATTTGTTCCATATAGCTTGCGGCATCATCCAGCACGGCGAATCCGCGCGGCCACGATGTTACCATAGTTAGTGTCCGCTTGCCCTGCGCATAAGCAGGCGCGGCCAGAGTAGCTGCCGCTGCAGCGCCACTGCCCAGTGCAGTGGTTCTCAGAAATGAGCGACGATCCATTAAGTCGATCCTCCCAAAGTCGTTTTCCGCCCTGTGGACGGTTTGATCGTTTTCAGTGATGCAACTGTACTCAGGCAGGGGATGATTGAAATACCTACTACTGCGTAGAACCCCGACCTGGCGCGCAAAAAAACAGGAAATTTGCCCCATTTATGGGGATGGCCTCGTGATGAAACATGATTTCCACGGTCGTCCGGCCCAATCGCCATTGCATTTAGGTGATTCTTGCCTAACGATTCGGAACGATGAAGATTTGGGAAGCCTTCCGGCCAAACTATGCTCAGAAACTGTCACTGCTGGCGGCCTTGCCGTTGATTGCGGCCGTGGCGGCTATTGCTGTGCTGGTCGCATATCAGTCACGCACTTTGGCCGAACGCGAGATCGCGCAGTTGGAAACCCAGCTGATAGAAGCCAAGAAAGCGGAACTGCGGAACTATGTCACTCAGGCTAGGAATGGATTCTATTTCGTCTATGGCTCGGCCCAGCCGGACGATCAGGAATCAAAAGATCAGGTCGCGCAGATACTTTCGGCGATGATCTATGGCGATGACGGATTCTTTTTTGTGTACGACTACGATGGCAACAATCTGGTCAGTCCTCGGCAAACCGACTTTATCAACCAGAACTGGAGCGGCCTGACTGACAGTCAGGGCACGCCCATCGTGGATGAGCTGATCAACATCGCCCGACAGGGTGCCGGGTACCACACCTATATGTGGCCCAAGCCGTCAACCGGCGAAGAGGCGCAGATGATTACCTATGTCACCAGCTTTCCCAGCTGGCGTTGGGCGGTGGGTACCGGGGTATTCATTGACGACGTACTTGCATCAGTAGCCGCAGCACGGGCCGAGGTCGAAGCGCGGGTTACACGTACGTTTTTCTACATTGGCGGCATTGCACTGGCCGCGCTTTTGATCGTGTTTTCCTCTGGCATGTTGTTGAACATCCGCGAACGCAGACTGGCCGATGCCAAGCTCAAGGAACTGACCGAAAGGGTCTTTGACGCGCAGGAAGAAGAGCGCGGACGCGTCGCGCGCGAATTGCACGACGGGATCAGCCAGATACTCGTCGGCGTGCGCTACGCGCTGGACAACGCCCGGCGGCGTCTAACACGAGGCGACGATGCGGGTGCCCGTGAACCGTTGGACAAAGGCATCGAACATCTGGGCAGCGCGATTACCGAAGTCAGAAGAATCAGCCGCGACCTTCGCCCCGGCGTGCTTGACGATTTG
>JBPCWT010000188.1:0-12760 GCA_051009255.1 Ruegeria sp.
CTGCCCACATCGCCAACGGCCACCTGGCACGCCGCACGGCCAACCTTGAGGCCGCGCAGCGAAACGCGATGCTGGGTAATGCAATCGCCCTGATCGCTGCTGCCGCAGGCGGCGGCGAAGCAGCGGCAGGTATCGCCGCCGGTACATCCAGTTCCGCCATGCGCGGCTTTCTGGCCCACACACGCGCTGAAGAGGCCTCGGCTGATCGCAGCGCCGCCAGCTATCTTCGCTGGGCTGACATTTCGCCCAGCGGCATGGTCGCGTTGCATCGCAAATTCGCCGGACAGGAATTGCTGGGATACGACCAGCAGGATCCCTATATGCGATCCCACCCAACCAGCCGCGACCGTCTGCGAGCATCAGAGGCGTTTTTGTACGAATTCGGCGACAAGGCCCCGCAAAACATCAATGCCGATTATTGGTTTGCACGCGTCAAGGGTAAGCTTTCCGCCTTTACCCGGTCGCCCAACTGGACCTTTCGCCGATCTAAAGAGGAGAAAGACCGCGACATCCGTTTGATGCGCGAGGCGTCCGCCCACCACCAAAACCGCAATCTTGCCAGCGCACGCGCGGCCATTGACGGTGCCTTGGAAATCCGTCCGAACGATCCATTCTATTACGAATTAAAGGGGCAGATACTGTTGGAAAATCGCCGCGTGAAAGAGGCAATAACCGCCTATCAACTGGCGGTCGAAAATGCCCCTAACGACGCGCTTATACTGGCAGGATACGGTCGCGCCCTACTGGGCGACGGGCAAACCAAGAACGCGCTGCAAGCCCTTGAAAAGGCGCGCGCGCGCGACTATCGCAACGCACGGCTGATGCAGGATTTGGCGATTGCCTATTCCAAGACGGGCAACAATGGAATGGCCTCGACTGTTACGGCTGAAAGATACGCATTGGAGGGCCGGCTTGCTGACGCCGGTATTCACGCAAGACGGGCCGTTGGCCAATTGCCCGAAGGGTCCACAGGATGGCAACGGGCGCATGACATACTGATTGCTTCTGAACGAGCACAGAAAAGGAAAAAATGATGATTTCAAAATATGTATTCCCGGCCATTATGGCCGCTTCACTGGTCGCAGGACCAGCACAGGCATTTGATATCAGCGCAATGAGCGATGAGGAAAAGGCAGAGTTCGGCGCGCAGGTCCGCGAGTACCTGTTGGAAAACCCCAATGTGATCGTCGAAGCGATCAACATACTGGAACAACAACAGGCCGTCGCCGAAGCACAGGCCGACAAGGCACTGGTTGCGTCTAATGCCGATGACCTGTTCAACGATGAGTACAGCTGGGTTGGCGGCAATCCGGACGGGGATATTACGCTGGTCGAATTCATGGATTACCGCTGTGGATACTGCCGCCGCGCAGTGCCCGAGGTCGATACCCTGCTAAAAGCGGACGGTAATATCCGACTGGTTATCAAAGAGTTCCCGATCCTCGGAGAGGCGTCAATGATATCGTCGCGCTTTGCGGTGGCAACCAAACAGGTGGCGGGCGACGACGCTTACAAGCAAGTTCACGATGCGCTGCTGGAATTTGGCGGTGACGTAACCGATGTCACCCTGCGCCGCATCTCGGACGGTCTGGGGCTGGACAGTGACGCGATTCTGGCCGCAATGGACAGCGAAGAAGTATCCGACGAAATCACCCAAACGCGCGCGCTGGCGCAGCGTTTGCAGATTTCGGGCACACCAACCTTTGTGATGGAAACAGAAATGCTGCGCGGCTATCTGACCGCGGATCAGCTGCAAGCGATTGCCGAAGGCGTTCGGTCGGAACAAGGCTGATTGGCTCTGGGGCGGATTGGCCGCCCCTACTCTGCCGCCTGTGCCGCGTCGATTTCTGCGGCTTTCTTTTCGACCTGTTCGACAATGTGATCGATCATCTGATCGTTTGACAGTTTGTGGCTTGCCTTGCCAGCCAGATAAACCATTCCCGATCCTGCCCCGCCACCGGTAAAGCCTACGTCCGTCATCAATGCTTCGCCCGGTCCATTCACCACGCAGCCGATGATTGACAGGCTCATCGGCGTTTTGATGTGCTCCAGCCGCTTTTCCAGTGCCTCAACCGTTTTGATGACGTCAAACCCCTGCCGCGCACAGGACGGGCAAGAGATCACGTTGACGCCGCGATGACGCAGGCCAAGGGATTTCAGGATTTCGAATCCAACCTTGACCTCTTCGACAGGATCGGCGGACAGGCTGACGCGGATTGTGTCGCCGATACCCATCCACAACAGATTTCCCAACCCGATTGCGGACTTGATGGTGCCGGACACCAGCCCTCCGGCCTCGGTAATTCCCAGATGGATCGGCGCGTCGGTCGCCTCGGCAATGCCCTGATAAGCCGCCGCCGACAAAAAAACGTCGCTGGCCTTTACGCTGATCTTGAAGTTGTGAAAGTCGTTGTCCTGCAGAATACGGATGTGTTCCAGCCCGCTTTCGACCATCGCTTCCGGGCATGGCTCGCCGTATTTTTCCAGCAGATGTTTCTCCAGGCTTCCTGCGTTCACACCGATCCGGATTGAACAATTGTGATCCTGCGCGGCCTTGATGACCTCTTTCACCCGTTTTTCATCACCGATGTTTCCGGGGTTGATCCGCAGGCACGCCGCACCGGATTCGGCGGCATCGATACCCCTGCGATAGTGAAAGTGGATGTCGGCAACAATCGGCACCGGGCTTTCGCGGACTATCTCTTTCAGCGCTTTTGAAGACGCCTCGTCGGGTACGGAAATTCGTACGATGTCCGCACCAGCCTCGGCCGCTGCCTGAACCTGCGCCACCGTTGCCGCCACATCCGTAGTCAGCGTGTTGGTCATGGTTTGCACCGCGATCGGCGCATCGCCCCCGACCGGCACATTGCCGACCATGATCTGACGGGATTTTCGGCGATAGATGTCACGCCATGGGCGCACGTGATTAAGAGACATGAATGCGGTTCCGCGACTGCCTTGGTTGCGCCCTAGATAGTCCGGCGACCGGGTCGCTGCAATGGCAAGATCAGTCTGCGGGCTCTTCCGGCACTTCGGTCTGCAATTCTGCGACCAACTGTTTCAGTGCACTGTTCTGATCGGCCTCAAGATCAGCCACCACAAAACGTTCCGCAACTGCATCTTTGGACAGTTCAACATTCTTGGTTACCGTGCCCGGTGGGCCCACCGGCCCAAAATGTTCGCCGTTCATCGAAAAATACACCGACCCGGATGCACCGACGCGCAGTTTTGGCGGCTCCTCCGTCAGCGGGACCTCGAATGAATTTCCTTGCTCGACAGTACCTAATGTCCCTTCGAAAATGACGCTGCCATCTGCAGCCGTTACCCGCATCCACGCCGGGTCAACAGCGACGATTTTCAGCGTCGAGTCCAGTTTTTCAACAACTTGCGGCAAAGCAGGCTCTGCCAACACCGTGTGAACTTCGGCAACTTCAACTTCGGGCAGCTCGGGCGGAAGGAATGTACCCACGGTACGCGGATCAAGCGTCGAAATTGGCGCGTCACGCGCGACCATCACCGGAACATCCAGCGCCTGTGGGCGATACAGGCGATCCAGTGCTTCGACAGTGTTGCCTTCTACGCCTGCAATCTGATCGTCGGAAACGGTGCGCACCTCGTCCAGCGGATCAAGATCAGACAGCACAACCGGTGCCTGTTCAACCGGCGAAACCTGAACCTGCTGAATTTCCTTCAGCACCGTCCAACCGCCATACCCGATGCCGCCGATCAGCGCCAACAGCACCAGCGACGAGCCGATTGCGCGCGGTTCGATATGACTGACAAAGGATTCTTTACCGGGGATGTAAGGTGTGTTCGGCGATACAAAGGGATCGCGCCCCATCGTGCCCCGAGCAGGCAGTTCACCCGAGGATTTCTTGACAACCGATGCCTCGGCGGACATGCCGTGCGCAACTTCAAAACCACTTTCCTGGCAGAAAGCGTTAAATGTGTCGTCCGGGTCCATGCCAAGATACCGGGCATAAGAACGCACATACCCGGCGATAAAGCCGGGTGTGTCAAATGCCTCTGGATCGGCGTTTTCGATTGCAGCGATGTAGTTGGCTTTGATCCGCAATTCTCGCTGAACGTCTAACAGCGACTTGCCCATTGTCGCGCGTTCGCCCCGCATGACATCGCCAAGCCGCAACTCGTAGTCGTCGAAACCTTTGGGCCCGACGTCGATGTCTTTATCGGAATCGCGCTGTGTTCTGCGCCCAATCATTCCTACTGCCCCATTCTGCCTGTCGCGTATTTTACGCTTAACGTCGAATCATCCCCATAATGATTCGTTCGTCCCTTTTGTTAACGTAAGCTTAACACGCTGGAAGCGAGTTGCACACTTTCGCGTGAACTTAACCGGCAAGTTCGGCGCGATTTAGCGCACAATGTGACCAAAGTTCGTCCAAGGCTTGGATAAGTCGGTTCATTTCATCGGGTCCGTGAACCGGCGATGGCGTGAATCGCAGGCGCTCGGTCCCGCGTGGAACAGTGGGGAAATTGATGGGCTGAACATAGATACCATAGTCTTCCAACAACATATCGCTCAGCTTTTTCGTGTGCACCGGATTACCGACGATAACCGGAACGATATGGCTGCCGTGGTCTATCATTGGCAGGCCAAGCCCCCGCAGCCGCAACTTGAGGATTTTCGCCTGCGTCTGATGTTGTTCACGCAGTTCTGGCGTTCGCTTCAGATAGGCGACCGACGCCGCAGCGCCTGCCGCCACAGACGGCGGCAAAGAAGTCGTAAAGATGAACCCCGGCGCGTAAGACCGGATTGCGTCACACATTTTGGCGCTGGCCGCGATATAGCCGCCCATCACGCCAAATGCCTTGGCAAGTGTCCCGTTGATGATATCGATGCGATGCGCAAGACGATCACGTTCAGTCACGCCACCGCCGCGCGGTCCGTACATGCCAACCGCATGCACTTCGTCAACATACGTAAGTGCGCCGAATTCATCGGCCAGGTCGCAAATCTCTTCGATAGGCCCGAAATCACCGTCCATCGAATACACAGATTCAAACGCAATAAGCTTCGGCGCGGACGGATCGTCGGCCTCCAGCAATTCGCGCAGGTGTTCCACATCATTGTGGCGGAAGATACGCTTGGCACCGCCATTTCGGCGCACACCCTCGATCATCGAGGCATGGTTCAGCTCATCCGAATAGATGATCAGCCCCGGAAACAGCTTGGGCAGCGTGCTCAGCGTCGCGTCATTGGCAATGTAGGCGCTGGTAAACAAAAGGGCCGCTTCTTTGCCATGCAGGTCGGCCAGTTCCGCCTCCAGCCGTTTGTGATAGACAGTCGTGCCCGAAATGTTGCGCGTACCACCAGACCCGGCACCGGCCGCATCGATGGCGTCTTGCATCGCCTGCACAACCACCGGGTTTTGCCCCATGCCCAAATAATCGTTGCCACACCAAACAGTAATCTCGCGCTGGGTACCATCAGGGCGCGTCCACACAGCATGCGGGAAACTGCCATTGCGGCGTTCGATGTCGATGAAGGTCCGGTAACGTCCTTCGTCATGCAGCCTGGCAATCGCCGAGTCGAGCTGAGCTGTATAGTCCACCGGTTTCTCCTTTTGCGCCCGACCGTTCAGCCGGGCCACCCCTCATGACGCAGATCCAAGCGATCCAAAGACGCGTCTTTCATGTATCTTCAGATCAACTGCCTACATTCGAAGCAATCGTCGCAGCCTTGATCTGCATCAAATATCGTCTTGCGTCCTCTCCCACAAGTAAACTTGCGGCCATCAGACGCGAGGAAACGACGCAGGGCGCAATCCGTTAAGCATCTCGTTTCCTATATTATATCCGATTTCCCATCGATGCATACTGGACGGTGCCGACAACACTGATAGTTTCACCGTCAAATTGAGACATCAGCAGGAGCACGCCATGTCGCTTGATACCGTTTTGAACCAGATCGACGCTGATTTGTCCGCCTCGATCGACCGGCTGATGGAGCTGTTGCGAATTCCCTCCATTTCCACCGATCCGGCCTATAACGAACACGTCGACAAGGCCGCCGACTGGCTGGTTGCCGACCTGAAAACCATTGGCATCGCAGCCGAAAAACGAGCCACGTCCGGTCATCCCATGGTGGTCGGCCACGTGGGTCAGGATTCTGACGGGCCGCATCTGCTGTTTTACGGGCATTACGACGTACAGCCGGTTGATCCCCTAAATCTCTGGACCCGCGATCCATTTGACCCGGCACTTGAAGACACCAAACACGGTCAGGTGATCCGGGGTCGCGGTTCTTCTGACGACAAGGGTCAGTTGATGACATTCGTCGAAGCCTGCCGCGCATGGAAGGCCGTGCACGGCAAGCTCCCCTGCCGGATAACCTTTTTCTTCGAAGGCGAAGAAGAGTCCGGTTCGCCGTCACTGGTTCCATTCCTCGAACAGAACGCCAAAGAATTAAAGGCTGATCTGGCGCTTGTATGTGACACCTCGATGGTTTCGCGCGGCGTGCCCTCAATCGCGTCGCAACTGCGCGGAATGCTCAAGGACGAATTCACCATCACCGGCCCACGCATTGATCTGCATTCCGGGCACTACGGCGGACCGGGCCTGAACCCGCTGCGCGAACTTTCCAGAATCGTTAGCTCTTTTTACGACGACGACACCGGGCGCGTCTTGGTCGAAGGATTTTATGACGGCGTCCACGAAGTACCCGACGACCAATTGCGGCAATGGCAAAGCTGCGGCTTTGACGAGGCCGACTACCTCAATTCCGTCGGCTACACGCAGGCGCATGGCGAAAAAGGTTACTCGGCGCTTGAACAGCAATGGGCGCGCCCAACGCTAGAGGTCAACGGGCTGTGGGGCGGCTACAATGGTGCGGGATCAAAAACCGTCATCCCGTCACAGGCACACTGCAAGATAACGTGCCGTTTGGTCGGCGACATGGATCCGGATGCCCTGCGGGACAAAATCTGCCAACATGTTCAGGACCGCCTGTCGCCTGACGCAAAGGTCGAATGGGATAACGACCTCGAAGGGTCGCCTGCGTCGGTCATGAACCTGAACCGCCCGGAATTCGAAGCAGCGCGTGGCGCATTGTCGGTCGAATGGGAGCGCGAGGCCGTCTTTACCGGGATGGGCGGATCAATCCCGGTGGTGGGATACTTTAACACCGTTTTGGGTTTGGATTCGATGCTCGTCGGTTATGCCAACGAAGACGATGCAATCCATTCACCCAACGAAAAATACGACGTGAAAAGTTTTCACAAGGGCATCCGCTCGTGGGCGCGTATTCTGGATGCGCTCAACCGTTGAAAACAAAAAAGCGCCGCTGAAACAGCGGCGCTTTTTTTGGACGATACGTCCAAATTACATATGAATCACACGGCCATACGCATCCAGTACGCTTTCGTGCATCATCTCTGACAGCGTCGGGTGCGGGAACACGGTATTCATCAGATCTTCTTCTGTGGTCTCCAGTTGTCGCCCCACGACATATCCCTGAATCAATTCGGTAACTTCAGCACCGACCATATGCGCGCCCAGTAATTCGCCGGTTTTGGCATCAAACACGGTTTTGATCATGCCTTCGGGCTCGCCCAACGCTATCGCCTTGCCGTTTCCAATGAACGGGAACCGACCAACCTTGATGTCATAGCCCAATTCCTTGGCCTTGGCCTCGCTGTATCCCACCGACGCCACCTGCGGCTGGCAGTACGTGCAACCCGCGATGCTTTCGGGTTTGACAGGATGCGCGTGTTTACCGGCGATCAATTCGGCAACCATGACACCTTCGTGGCTGGCCTTGTGCGCCAGCCAGGGCGCGCCTGCGATATCACCGATGGCATACAGACTCTCGACACCTGTTCGGCAGAACTCGTCCGTTACCACATGCGTCCGGTCAATTTTTACGCCCAGCGCTTCCAGACCAAGGTTTTCCACGTTCCCAACGATACCAACCGCTGAAATCACGGTGTCAAAGTCGTGTTTTTCGACTTTGCCCTTAACTTCGATATGGGCCGTGACTTTGCCCTTGGCCCGGTCAAGCTGCTTGACCATCGCCTTTTCCATGATCGTCATGCCCTGCTTGACAAAGGCTTTCTTGGCAAATGCGCTGATCTCGGCGTCTTCGACCGGCAGAACGCGGTCCATAACCTCGACCACGGTCGTATCCGCGCCCAGCGTGTTGTAAAAGCTGGCAAATTCAATCCCAATCGCGCCCGAGCCAATCACCAGCAGCTTTTTCGGCATTCTCGGTGGTTGCAGCGCATGTCTGTAGGTCCAGACCAGATCTCCGTCGGCTTCCAGCCCTGGCAACTCTCTGGCCCGCGCGCCGGTTGCCAGAACGATGTTCTTGGCTGTCAGCTCCTCAGCGCCTTTTTCGGTTTTGACACTGACCTTGCCCTTGGCAGGGATTGTTGCCTCTCCCATGAACACGGTGACTTTGTTCTTTTTCAACAAATGTCCGATGCCGCCCGAAAGCTGTGCCGCCACCCCACGCGACCGCTTGACGACGGCATCAAGGTCATAACCAACCTTGTCGGCTTTCAGGCCAAAATCCTTGGCCCGTTCCATCAGGTGAAACACTTCGGATGACCGAAGCAGCGCCTTGGTCGGGATACATCCCCAGTTCAGGCAAATGCCGCCCAGATGCTCGCGCTCGACCACGGCAGTCTTCAGCCCCAGCTGCGCACCGCGAATAGCGGCAACATAACCGCCCGGCCCCGCGCCAATTACGATCAGATCAAAGGATTGTGCAGCCATGTGTACCTCTCGGCGCAGGTCGAATAAAAAACTAGTTTACCATTAAACTATATCTTAATGAGCATCAACACACCGTTCCCGCGACAAATGCGACGCTGGGTTTGCAGGCGTTATATACGCAGAATTCAGCCTATACGCCGGATCAGTCAATGGCTAGAAAATAGACACAGGGTAATTTCAAACGCCCTTTTTTGATTTTCAGGAACTGATTTTGAAAGGCTCGTTATGGCCAGAACTCTTATGGATCTCTTTCTCGCTCTTGTGAACGCAACGCTGATACTGCTGGCGCTTTGCCTGTTTCTTGGCTGGAAACTTGCAACGACCGTCGATGGCATCACGTCAAATTTTGCGCAGAACCTGCAACTGGTTACGCCGCTGACAGAACAGGCCAAAGGTATCCGGGGCGAGCTGGCAGCCCTGCGCAGCGACCTGACCTCGTTGCGAACCGAGGGCGCCTCGCTGGATCCGGCCAATTCCAGCAAGATTTCAGCGGCACTGAACCGTCTTAGCGAGATAGAGGAAAAGCTGGGGTCCGTTCAAACCAAGATGAGCGAACTGGCAAGTTCGCCCCAGATCCTGGTCGATCACGCCATCGAAAAGACAGCGGACACGGTCGCTGACCGCATTATCGCAGTTCGAGGATGCGTTCCGGCGTCTTAACCGATTGCGGCCTGCAATTCGCGCATTGTCTGACCATATCCACCGCCAACAACAAAGGCTTCTTCCTGCTCCGTGGTTTCACGGTGCAGCGCCTCGTTGCGGTAAGGAAACCGGCCGAACTTGCGAATAATCTCGCGATGCGCCCGGGCGTGCAACAAATTGCCTGACCCATGCTCGGGCATCCTTTGATGCAACAAACGCACACAGCGTTCCTGATCACACAGGTTCTCGGAATGCATCATGGGCACGTAAAAGAACTGCCGGGCGGGTTCGTCGATCTTTAGATCCCACCCCTTGTCGACCGCGCATTTCGCTGCTGCCAGCGCCGCCCGATCCGATGCAAACGCCCGGCTACTGCCCCGGAACATATTGCGAGGAAACTGATCCATCAGGATGACGTATGCCAGCGAACCGCTGGGATATGTCAGCCAAAGCGAGAATTTGCCAGCATAGGCCGCTTCCCACGTATCAAGGAAACGATCGCGGATTTGCGCATCAAGCGCATCGTCCTGCAGATACCATCCCTTGGGACCGATTTCATCTAACCAGAAACTCAATACTTCTTCAGGACCTGCCATTGCCCTAACTCCGTAATTGCCCTCCCCAGGGACGTATGGTCATTTAAAGCCGATTTATAAAAATGTTACAGTAACATATTGCAACATTAGCGACACAATACCAACACTTACGAAATCTGTTGCATTTCCGTTTCTTCCTGATCCGCCTCGATGGCTACTTCTTGGGCAACTTCCAGTGCAACTGGCGAGGCTGTTGGGTAAACCGGCGACATCGTACCGGTCTCGTCCACAGGCACCGACGCCCGCTGTGTCATCCGGTACAGCGCATAGACCGCCATGACCAACATCAGGGCAGATATGAACAGGAAAAACCCGGGCGGGCCAAACACCGCGTCACCCATCAGCCAACCCGTTATCACCGGCCCCGCGATGGCCCCCAAACCGTTGATAAACACCATGCCGCCAGACGCGGCCGCCATATCTTCGTGATCCAGATAATCGTTGGTGTGGGCAATCAGCAAAGAATACAGCGGATTTGACATTCCTCCGATAACAAACGCCGCGGCCAACAAAACAGGAAACGTAACGCCAAAGACCATGCCAAAGATCGCACCAATGCCGCCAATGGCCGCCACAAGCAGGATCAGGATACGTCGATCCATCCGATCGGAAAACCATCCCAACGGGTACTGCAACACCAGCGCACCGACGTAAAACGCCGCAACGAACGTGGAAATTTCCGCCAGCGATAGACCAGCGCGCGCACCATAAACCGCGGCCATGCCGAACTGGGCTGAAAACACGCCCCCCAACAGGAACATGCCGACACACCCCAATGGCGACGTCTGCATCAACTGGCGCAGCGTCATCGGCTTTGTCGTGTCAAAGGCGGGGGTTGGGGAAATCGACAGCAAAATTGGCGCAAATGATACCGAAACAAGGATCGACGCAATTACGAATGTCTCGTACCCGGCTGGATCACCAAGCAACAACAACGCCTGAGCGGTGACAATGCCTGTCATCTGAACGATCATATACAGCGACAGCGCCTGACCCCGGTTCTCGTTGCTTGCCGCATTGTTCAGCCAGCTTTCCGCCGTCACATACACGCCCGAAAAACAAAAGCCGATCAGGACGCGGCCCAATGACCAGGCAATCGGGTCGGTCAGCATCGGATACATGATCATCACGGCAGAGATGAACGACGCCAGCGCCGCGAACACCCGAACATGACCTACACGCCGGATCATATCCGGCGCCAAGCGCGATCCGCCAAGGAAACCGACAAAGTAAGCCGACATCACGAACGACATCTGAAGGGTCGAAAACCCCTCGATCTCGCCACGAACGCCCAGCAACGTCCCTTGCAGTCCATTGCCCACCATCAGCAGGCCCATACCAAGCAAAAGCGCCCAAGCGCTGGATAGAACCTGAATCATCGGGGCCCCCGCGAACTGCAGTTTCAGTTTCGAATGTGTCGATCAAAAACCGTACTGGTCGCGCTTGTCTACGACATTTGCAGGATTCGGGGCGGTGAACGCGCCACTCAGGGGATCAAAAGCGACGCGTCCCCATATGAAAAGAAGCGATATCTTTCTTCAATCGCATGGGAATAGACGCGGCGCATCCGATCCGACCCCATCAAAGCTGACACCAGCATCAAAAGCGTCGATTTGGGCAGATGGAAATTGGTCATCAGGGCGTCGGTAACGTTAAACCTGAAACCGGGATAGATAAATATTTCCGTCTCGCCTTCCCACGGCTCAATCTCACCACCGCGCGCCGCGCTTTCAATCAGGCGCAGGGCCGTCGTGCCCACCGGGATGACGCGCCCTCCGGCCGCTTTGGTAGCACGAATGTCGCTGGCTGCACGGGGGCTTACCCTGCCCCATTCCGCGTGCATTTTATGTGTGGTTACGTCCTCGACCTTGACCGGCAGAAATGTACCTGCGCCAACATGCAGTGTGACATGGGTAATCTCTACGCCCCGCATCTTTAGCGCGGCCATCAGGTCGTCGTCGAAATGCAATGACGCGGTCGGGGCTGCGACAGCACCGGAATGACGTGCCCAGATCGTCTGATAATCGGTCTTGTCCTGTTCGTCCGCCGGCCGCTTTACCGCGATGTATGGTGGCAATGGCATTGCACCGGCTTCGTTCAGGGCGTTGTCAAAATCATCGCCAGAAAGATTGAACCGTAGATAAGCCTGCCCTTGTTCGACCCTCTCCAAAATGGCGGTCAGGCGGTCCGAGAAAACAATCTGCTCACCCTGCTTCACTTTCTTCAGCGGCTTAATCAGCGCGGCCCATGTTCCGTCCGCATGCAGGTCCAGCAGCGTGGCCTCGATGGCCGCCGAAACCGGCCCTTGCGCGCTTTGGCGATGGCGGCGGCCACTCAGCCGCGCGGGGATGACCCGCGTGTCGTTCAGCACAAGCCGATCACCCGGTCGTAACCATTCCGGCAGATCAAACACCTGTGCATCCGCAATGTCACTGCCTTGCGCAACCAACAGCCGCGCAGACGAGCGCGGGTTTGCAGGCCGCGTCGCAATCAGGTCTTCGGGCAGTTCGAAATCAAAATCGCTGAGTTTCATGGGCGCGCCTTACCGCGACCTGACAGATTCGGCCACCATCTGCATCAATGGTCCTTGGGTGGCGAGCCAAAAGTCCTTCCCGGCTCTTCCGTCTTGGGCGCTGCACCGGTCTGTCCATTCGTCACCTCTGGCCCTTGCGGTACCTGCGGCACTGGTGGGCGCATCAGGTCCCTCAGGAACAAGGGCGCAAGCCCTGACAGCGGGTTTACCGCCACCTCGGGCGAGGCCAGTGGCCCCTTGAGCGTATAGT
>JBPCWT010000189.1:0-12925 GCA_051009255.1 Ruegeria sp.
ACTCACACCCTGAAACTTGCCAATTTTCTGACCGAACTGTTCGCGGTTTGCCGCGTAGTCCAAGGCATAGTCAAAGGCACGACGCGCGCGACCCACTGACATGGCGGCAACCGTGACCCGCGTCGCGTACAACCAGGTGTTCATAACGTCAAATCCGCCATCAACCTCTCCCAGAACCTGCGCATCTGGCAGGCGGCAATCGTCGAATTCAAGCACCATGTTCAGATAGCCGCGGTGGCTGACCGACTTGTACCCATCCCGGATGGTGAACCCAGGCGTCCCTCGATCCACCAGAAACGCGGTTATTCGCTTTTTCGGCCCCTTTGGCGTCTGGTCTTCGCCCGTTGCGATGAAAACAATGATGAAATCCGCATGTTCCGCACCAGAAATGAAATGTTTGGTCCCGTTCACGACCCAATCACCGCCATCCCGTACGGCAGAGCATTTCATACCGCGCACGTCAGAACCCGCGCCGGGCTCTGTCATGGCCAAGGCGTCCATTCTCTCGCCTCGTACGGCAGGCATCAGATAGCGGTCAATCTGTTCGCCTTCGCATGCCATCAGGATGTTCTGTGGTCGCCCGAAAAAGTGGTTCAAAGCCATCGAACCACGCCCCAGTTCGCGCTCTACCAACGCAAAATCCAAATGATTCAAACCGGCGCAACCAACGCTTTCGGGAAAGTTACAGGCGTAAAAACCAAGTTGCAGCGTTTTGCGTTTGATATCGTCTGCTATTTCCTTCGGAACTGCGCCCGTTCGCTCGACAAGACCTTCATGGGGATAAATCTCTTTTTCGACAAAGCTGCGAACAGTCGAGACGATCATTTCCTGTTCTTCGGACAGGCCGTATTGCATTGCGGTTCTCCGGGCTCAGATTTCAGCCGCATCGTGAAGCAGGTTGCACGGCCAGTCGTGCAGAATTAGAAGTAATTCATGCAAGATTGGACAAAATCACCCGCCGCGCCGCAGCAAATCGGAGTTTTGCTGTTTGATGGTTTTTCGAACCACTGCCTTGCAAACACGATCGAGCCCCTAAGGGCCGCCAACACTCTGTCAGGGCGCGAATTATACCGTTGGCAGTTCCTGTCGCTGCAGCCCGGCGCGATCAATTCGTCATCCGGTTTGCAGGTGGCACCGCACGGCACCCTGATCGACGCCTCTGGCGATTTGCTGGCCGTCATGCCCTCTTACGGGTTTCTGGATCACAGTGGTTGGCGCACTCAGGCGGGTTTGCGGGCAGCAGAAACCCGGTTTCGCGTTATTGCTGGGATGGATACCGGCAGTTGGCTGATGGCCGAAGCCGGCCTTTTGAAAAACCATCGTGCGACGATTCACTGGGAGGAGTTGACAGGTTTTTCCGAGCGTTTCCCCGAGGTGGCGGCCTGCCGGGAAAGATTTGTCATAGATCGTGATCGCATCACGTGTTCCGGCGCGATGGCGGCATTTGATCTGGTCATGCATCTGATCGGACGGGATCAGGGTCAGGCGCTGGCGCTTGAGGTTGCCCAATTATTCATGTCGCGCGATTCCGCTAGATCGCATTCCGGCGGCGTTGGCCCCGCAAGCGGTTATGTGAACAAGGCGCTGGCCCTGATGCAGGAACACCTGGAGACGCCATTGCCGATACCGGAAATCGCCAAACGCATCGGACGGTCGCAAAAAGTGCTCGAGGCGCGGATGCTGTCCGATCTGGGCGCAAGCCCGATGCAGGTTTACCGCCGCCTCCGACTAAATCTGGCGCGCAAGCTGGTTGCAGAAACGGATCTTTCGGTTAGTGAAATCGCTTTGCGCTCGGGCTATGAAAACCCAAGCGCGATGACCCGCGCATTCAGTGCGGAATTCGGTACGACACCCCGCGCCGTTCGGTCCGAAAACCACTGAATCTAGCCAAACATTCGCTTTTTTCGCGCGCGGGTTTCAGCTGTCGCTGCGGGGGAACCATCATGGAATGTTCCGAACCAGCGGTCCCAGGGCATTTCCTGATTGCCATAGTTGCATTCGTAATACCGATGATGAAGCTGATGATAGAAGGTGCCCAGCGCCAGCCGCCTTTTGTCTTTGATCAACAGGTCCTCGTATCCGGTATGGGTCATTGCAGCACCCGGCCCCTGAAACACGATGTGAAAATACAAATGGATCGGATGCGACGGAACAACCCAATGGATACATAGCGTGGTCAGGTAGAAAAAATGTTCCACCGGATGCATCGATAAACCGGACCATGGCCCGATATTGACGTTACGATGGTGCAAGCTATGAACCCGCCGGTACAGGAATGGCAGGTGCAACAGACGATGCACCCAATAAAAATGGAATGCTGACCACATCGGCAGAATGATAAGCCACAGAATGAACCAGACAGGGCTTTCAGCAAATGTGATAACCGGCGCATAACCATTTGCCATCAACCACATGGTAACCGCCTGAAATCCGGTTAGCTGCAGAACACCTGATCCCAACGACCAGAACATGTTGTCCAGCACCTGATCGCTGAAATTCCACAATTTGTTGTTCCTGCCCTGCTCGCGCCTTTCGAATTTCAGTTTCTTTCCCTGCGACTTACGCATGTAAAAAAACCAGTGCAACCCCCCAGCAACGGCAAAGATCATCACAAAATTCACCAGCCACACTTGGAATATCCAGCCAAAAGCAAACGTTTTGGCCATTTCCAGAGATGGATAGAAAACTGCCCATAGGACAACGGCCAGAATCAGCATCAGCACCCGCTCGCTGAGCGTCAGCCAATTTTTAGCCAGCCACTTTGCCAAAAATGCCGGGTCGGGCGGCCAGCGGAATATTGATGGGTTATGCAAGGGCAGCTCTGGGTGATAATTCCATTCGCGGCTCACGTCTTCCATCTGGGGGGAGTCTGTCATGACGGTGTTTCCATTGATCGGCAGCGATTTTACCCAAAAATGGGTTCAGGTGGTGGTCAGATAATTGCTGGCCGTTCGCGATGTCAGACAAGTAAGTCAGGTGGCGTAATCGGAACTTTCGGCATCCAGTACTGCCTTGATCTCGCGGAGATGCGCTTCGGCTTGTCCGCGATAATCATCCAGCTCTTGCGCGGTATTTTCAGCTATCTCATCTGACAGAACCCGCAGCTTGTGCCCGGTTTGCAGCGCGCGAATGTAAGTCTCGGCTGCGCGTTCAAAATAATAGAGCCTGTTAAAGGCGTCCGCAGCGTCGCTGCCGATTACCAGCACCCCATGATTGCCCATGATCATCACCTTTTCCTTAGGATCAGACAGCATCGAAGCGCAGCGTTCACCCTCGCTCTCAAAGGCCAGCCCACCGAATTGTTCATCGACAACATAACGGTCATAGAATGTCGCGGTATTCTGATCGATGGCAGGCATGTTGCTGTCCGCCAACGAGGCCAGAACCGTCGCAAAAACGGAATGCACATGCATCACGCAACGTGCATGCGAACAATGGCGGTGCACCGAGCCATGCAAGCCCCATGCCGTCGGGTCAGGCGCGCCGGGCTGCTGCATGACCTCGGGATCGTTGGCATCCAGCAGCAACAGATCCGATGCCCGGATGCGCGCAAAATGCATCTGATTGGGGTTCATCAGGAACTGTGTTCCATCCTCGTTCACGGCAAGGCTGAAATGGTTCGCCACACCTTCGTGCATATTTAAACGCTCGGTCCAGCGGAAAGCGGCTGCCATATCAACACGTTCATCCCAATGATCGATGTTGGGTCGCAGATTAGTAACGCTCATACCGATTCTCCTTTTGCCATTTTCCCAATCCCGGGTTGCCGGAAATCTGCATCCACCGCCCCCGTTTGACCAACGAAAAAAACACAACTATTCCATTAGCAAAACTAATAGTACGGTTATGCACATGCAGAAGCCCCTTCCCCCACTCGGCTGGCTGCGCACGTTCGAGGCCGCGGCGCGCCAACTGTCCTTTACCGGCGCTGCCCGCGACCTGAACATGACGCAAAGCGCGGTCAGTCAGCAGATCAAGTCATTGGAAGGCTATCTGCGCCAACCCCTGTTCCATCGTCGCCCACGTGCGCTAGAGCTTACAGAAGCAGGCATTACCTATTTGCCTGTTGTCCGCGAGGCCTTCAGAACCTTGGTGCGTGGGACGCAAGCCGTAACCGGCGAACAGCAAAATTCTGTTCAGGTGCAAAGCAACATTACATTTGCCGTGAACTGGCTGGCGCCGCGGCTTCCATCCTTTCGCAAACTTCATCCAGACGTGCATCTGAACATTTCCACCGAACTGTGGGAACCTCGCGAAATGGCCGAAGGTGCAGCGGTTGAAATCCGCTACTCACTCAGGCCCGCCGACTCTGTCAGAACCGAATTGCTGCGCATGGATCATTATTACCCCGTTTGCGCCCCGGATTACCCAGTCACACTGGAAAACCTGCACGAGCAGCCGCTTTATGATTGTTCAAACCTGTTGTCGAACTGGGCGAGCTGGGTTGCAGAACAGGACCTGCTTTGGCCTGCCCCGCCGATCACTTATGCAACGACCTATATGGTCAGCTTGTCAGTTGCCATGGCCGGCGGCGGCTTGTGTCTGGCACACGATACTATCGCTCGGCGCCTGATCGACGAAGGCAAGCTGACCGCGCCGTTTTCCCATCGCGCCCGGATGCCCGAAGCCTATTACCTTCTGCTGTCGCCGCAGGCCGAAGAAACCCCCGGCGCAGTCGCCTTTGCCAACTGGCTGCGCGCCGAGATCCGGTCTGAAGAAACCTGATGCCCCGGTGCGAAATTATGGCAGATTACGTCATTCTGTGGCCTTGGGCCGGCTCGGCACCCATGCATATCCGTTTTCGCAAAGAATATACGCCTCGCGCAGGCCATGCGGTTTATCCGTCGCCTCTTGCAGCACCGTGGCACTGGCAGCGCTTGCACGTTCGACAGCTACATCGGCATCGGTATCATAGAGCCGGATTTCCAAACCGGCTCCGCGCGGTGGATTTTCCGGAAGCAACCCAAGTAAAGGGTTCGAATGATATGTTCCGTCAGAATGCAATTGAAACACCTGCAACCCGTAAGAAACGATCGCAAATTCTGCGGTCACCTGATGGCATTTCATCTCAAATACACCCTCTAAAAAGGCACATTCAGCCTTCACATCCCGCACCAAAAGGTTAAGCCCAATGCCGCTGAGTGTGCGCCCGAAACTGTCTACATCTACCGTTTCATAGTCCATTCCGGCACACTGCAACGCAAAGTCAGACAGGACAAGTGCTTCTACAAAAACTGGCACCCGGTTCGCCCGCAGTTACTTGCCTGATCTTCCGTCAACCTTCCCAATGGTCAAAGGTCAGGCCTGTCGTCTCAGCTGCCTTTTCAACTTTAGATTATGACAGTTTCACGATACGCAATCAGCAGGGGTTGCACCTTTCTGCGCATTCGGGAAAGTTGGGCCATGGAATACACTTCTTTCCCAAGTTGGCCCGATGTTGCACCCCGTCTGATCGCTGTTGCGGCCGGACGTGAAGCCGCCGATACGATCATTCGCGGTGGCGTTTGGATTAACGTACATACCCGAGAGGCATTGCCGGATCATTCGATTGTCATTGTCAGCGGGCGCATCGCGTTCGTTGGGCCAGACGTTTCTCACTGTACCGGTCCGGACACTCGCATTATCGAGGCCAATGGACGATACATGATCCCCGGACTGTGTGACGGGCATATGCATATTGAATCCGGGATGCTGACACCTGCGGAATTTGCGCGCGCGGTTATTCCGCATGGAACAACGTCGATGTTCACCGACCCGCACGAGATTGCCAATGTGCTGGGTCTGAACGGCGTGCGTATGATGCATGACGAGGCGCTTTTGCAGCCGGTCAACATATTTACTCAGATGCCGTCCTGCGCCCCATCCGCTCCGGGTCTTGAGACGACGGGCTACGAAATCACCCCCGAAGACGTGACCGAGGCGATGTCGTGGCCAGGCATCATAGGGCTGGGTGAAATGATGAATTTCCCCGGCGTCACCAATGCAGACCCACAGATGCTGGCCGAGATTGCCGCGACACAGAACGCCGGAAAAACCGTCGGCGGTCATTATGCTTCGCCTGATTTAGGGCCTGCTTTTGCTGCTTATGTTGCTGGTGGCCCTGCCGACGATCACGAAGGCACCTGCGAAGCCGACGCGATTGCAAGGGTTCGTCAGGGGATGCGATCGATGATGCGTCTGGGTTCTGCATGGTACGACGTTGAAAGCCAGATTACGGCTGTAACAAAAAAGGGTCTGGACCCACGGAACTTTATCCTCTGCACGGATGATTGCCACTCGGGCACCTTGGTAAACGATGGTCACATGAACCGCGTTGTTCGCCATGCAATCGCGTGCGGCTGCGATCCTCTGATCGCCCTGCAAATGGTAACCATCAACACCGCCACCCATTTCGGGCTCGAGCGCGAGATTGGCTCGATTACGCCGGGCCGACGGGCCGATGTCGTCCTTACTTCTGACCTGACAGAGTTGTCGATAGAAATGGTCATCGCCCGTGGGAAGGTTGTGGCCGAGAATGGCACGATCAATGTGGATTGCCCGCATTATGACTGGCCTGAACAGGCCCGTAACACGATTAATCTGGGACATTCGCTGACGCACCAGGATTTTGAGGTTCCGGCCCCCGCTGGCGCAAACCGGGTCATGGCAAACGTAATCGGCGTCGTTGAAAATCAGGCCCCAACACAGGCCTTAAAGTCAGAATTGCCAATAGTCGAAGGCCTCGTCGAAGGTGAAGGCGATGTTTGCCAGATCGCGCTGGTCGAACGCCACCGCGCGACAGGGGGTGTTACCAACGCCTTTGTTTCCGGGTTTGGCTACAAGGGGCGCATGGCGATGGCATCAACGGTGGCCCATGACAGCCACCACATGATTGTCGTCGGAACTGATCGCGAACAGATGGCATTGGCAGCGAACCGGCTGGCAGATGTTGGCGGCGGTATCACCATTTTTCGCGATAGTCAGGAATTGGCATTGGTGGAATTGCCAATCGCCGGGCTGATGTCTGACAGCCTTGCTTCCGAAGTTGCCGCCAAGACGCAGAAAATGGTCGATGCGATGCAGAATTGCGGCTGCCACCTGAACAATGCCTATATGCAGCACTCTCTGCTTGCGCTGGTCGTCATCCCAGAGCTTCGGATTTCCGATCTCGGGCTTGTCGATGTGCGCACATTTGAAAAGATCGACCTTTTGGAACCACTTGCATGACAAAAATAATAATACCTGATGCACCACAGCCGGAATGCTTTACCGATCCCGCAGCCGCAGTCGCCCGGTTGGAAGAACTTTATGCTCAGTCCACGAATTTCCTGTGCGACAGTTTTTCAAAGGCGATGGACGATGGCGCACCGACCAACCGGTACCGGGCATTCTATCCCGAAATCCGAATTCGCACGACCTCTTATGCGCAGGTCGACAGCCGGCTAAGCTTTGGCCATGTTTCCGAGCCTGGCATCCACGCAACCACTGTAACTCGTCCCGGCCTGTTCCGGTCGTATCTGACGCAGCAGATTGCCCTGTTGATCAAAAACCACGACCAACCCGTGACCGTTGGGCCGTCCGAAACGCCGATACCGGTGCATTTCGCGGTTGCCGACAACCCTGATCTTGTCGTGCCGCATCAGGGCGCGGCTGGGTTTACACTGCGCGATGTGTTTGATGTTCCGGATCTGAGCACCACAAATGACGACATCGTAAATGGCGTGGACGAACCGGGATCCGGTGTCGGGCCGCTGGCGCTGTTTACGGCCCAGCGCATTGACTACTCTCTCGCGCGGCTGGCGCATTATACGGCGACCGATCCCGGCCATTTTCAGAACCACATACTGTTCACCAACTACCAATTCTATGTGTCGGAATTTGAAAACTACGCACGCGAGCAGCTTGGCAATCCGGACAGCGGCTATACCAGTTTTGTCTCTACAGGAAATGCGGAAATAACCCGCTTTGATGCCCATATCGAGACCCCGCTGAAACTACCGCAGATGCCGACTTATCACCTCAAGCGCGCGGACGGGTCCGGTATCACGCTGGTTAATATCGGTGTCGGGCCTTCAAATGCCAAAACAGCCACCGATCATATTGCGGTTCTACGCCCGCATGCCTGGCTGATGGTTGGTCATTGCGCGGGGTTGCGAAATACTCAGGCACTAGGGGACTTCGTGCTGGCTCATGCCTATCTGCGTGAAGACAAGGTTCTGGATGATGACCTGCCCGTCTGGGTGCCGATCCCACCACTTGCCGAAATACAGGTTGCGTTGGAACAGGCCGTGGCCGAAGTGACCAAACTTGAAGGCTTTGAGCTGAAACGGGTCATGCGTACCGGAACCGTGGCATCTGTCGATAACCGAAACTGGGAATTGCGCGATCAATCCGGCCCGGTTCAACGGCTCAGCCAGTCCCGCGCCATTGCGCTGGACATGGAAAGCGCGACAATCGCCGCCAATGGATATCGGTTCAGGGTTCCTTATGGCACATTGCTGTGCGTGTCGGACAAACCGCTGCATGGGGAATTAAAGCTTCCGGGCATGGCGTCGGCCTTTTATACGACCCAGGTCAGCCGACATTTGGCTATCGGAATACGCGCCATGGAACACTTGCGCGGCATGCCTTTAGAGCGCTTGCACAGCCGGAAATTGCGCTCTTTCGACGAAACAGCCTTTCTGTGACACAAAAAAGCAACGAAAAACCCATATTTTTGGGGTTTCCGGCGCTACTATTCGTTGTGTTCACCTACAATATCCCGTTACAGTTACGCGGTGAGGCCCTAAAGATCGGGCACGTTAAGGAGACCAAGAAATGGCAAAGCCTATGACAAAGACTCAGCTGGTTGCTGCTCTCGCTGAGGAAATGGGAACTGACAAGAAATCCGCGAATGCTGCGCTGGAGGCCGTAACCGGCCTGATCACCCGCGAAGTTTCGGCCGGTGGTGCCGTGACTCTGCCGGGCGTTGGCAAAATCTATTGCCGCGAACGCCCCGAGCGTCAGGTTCGCAACCCGGCCACTGGTGAGACATTCACCAAAGAAGCCGACAAGGTTGTCAAAATGACCATCGCCAAAGCGCTGAAGGACAGCGTCAACGGCTGATCGTCTTCCGACATGACTAAAGAACAAGGGTCGCCATCGCGCGGCCCTTTTTCTTTGCAAGTGATCCAGAACAGTTTTCAGGCTAGAAAAAGATATCCACCCAGTTTTTTTGGTCGGCGGAAATCATTGCAGTCAGTAAAAGGAAAGGCGCGAGGTTTTGATCAATCGAATTTTCCTGATGAAATTGTCCGTGATGCTTGTCGTTCAATCCCTGTTCTTGGTTCCGCGGACCGTCTGGGCGGAAGCGCCGGTTACTCCTTCCATTCGATTAACTTCCGTGTCCAATAGCGGGTGCGCGGTTGCCAACGGGTCTGTCGTTGCAATATCCGGCGTTCAGGTCTGCGCGTTCATTGGAAACACCTGCCCATCCGGTTGGAGAAGCTACAATTCGCTGAAACAATGGCGCCAGCAAACATGCGGCGGCACTGAATGCACCGGCAAGGATAGGTGCACAACGCGCAAGGGGTGGTCCCAGGCCGCACCGATCTGCAAATATGAAGCGGGCCGGAATTCACAGGGCGATTGCACCAAGAGACGTGAATGCAAGGCCAAGAAAATCAGGCGCGTTGCCTGCATCAGATAAAGCATAATGCCGACCTGCTGCGCAGGTTCTTACGGACACACCTAACAATCGTCCTGTCTGCGAATTTCGAAATCGAACCGCAACGCACTTGCGCCCTATCAGGAAATCAGAAACAGTCCCGGCGATCTTGATGGGGGAAATCTATGGACCTGCGTGCCATCGCAATGGGGCTGACCTTTGCATTTATTTGGTCATCGGCTTTTGCTTCGGCGCGCATCATCGTAGCAGATGCATCACCGCTGTTTTCGCTGGCGTTACGGTTTTTGATTTCGGGTGTTCTGGGTGTCGCGATTGCGCGGGCATTGGGGCAAAGCTGGCACCTGACGCGTTCGCAATGGTACGCGACCATCTTGTTTGGGATCTGCCAAAACGCCCTTTATCTGGGTTTGAATTTCTATGCGCTTCAAACCATCGAAGCATCTCTTGCGGCTATCATCGCATCAACCATGCCGCTGCTGGTTGCATTGGCTGGTTGGCTGTTGATGGGAGAAAAGCTGCGTCCGCTTGGCGTGATCGGATTGCTGGCCGGATTTGCAGGCGTCGCATTGATTATGGGCAGCCGGATCAATGCAGGCATCGATCTGTTCGGCGTCGCTTTGTGTGGCTTGGGCGCATTGGCATTGACCTTTGCAACGCTGGCAGTGCGAGGCGCCACGTCAGGTGGAAACTTCATGATGGTCGTCGGATTGCAGATGTTAGTGGGTTCCGCCGTTCTCTTTGTGGCGGCCCCGGTTTTTGAGACGATCTACATCAATCCGACGGTGCCCTTGGCACTGGCATTTACTTACACGACTCTGTTCCCCGGTCTGGTCGCAACATTGATCTGGTTCATGTTGCTAAATCGGATCGGCGCGATCCGCGCAGCGACCTTTCATTTCCTAAATCCGGTCTTTGGCGTCACGGTCGCGGCAATTTTGTTGGGGGAACGATTGGGGCCAATGGATGCCATCGGTGTTGCCGTGACAACGTTGGGTATTCTGGCAGTTCAGTTGTCCAGACAGCCCGCTCAGGGCAAAAGAGCTTCGACCTGACGCAATAACTTGCGTGATTCCGGTTTGGTGGACGCACCAAATGTCGCGACAACACCCCCGTCAGGTCCAATAAGAATCTTGTTGAAATTCCACTTGGGCACAAATCCGGTCTGTGCCGCGACGGACTTGTAAAAAGGATGCGCATTCTTGCCAATGACCGCCGTAATATCCGTCATCGGAAGGGTCAGATCATAGTTCAGTTCGCAAAACTGCTTTACCTCTTCCGCCGAGTCCAATTCCTGCTTGAACGAGTCCGACGGAACGCCAAGCACGACCAACCCGCGATCCGAATAAGTGTCATATACCCTTTGCAGAGCCGAATACTGCCCCACAAATCCGCATTGAGACGCGGTGTTGACCACAAGAACCGGCTGACCTCTCCAATCCGAAAGGGATAAAACACCACCGTCGATTGACGCAAACTCGCCGTTCAATGGTGCCGATTGGACAGTGCGACCCAACAGAATTAACGTAACCAAAAGCAGCATTCTGAACATGGTTTGATCTCCCTTTTTCAATAATACGCACGACACCCGCATACAGATCACCTGCACGACTGCGCGAGGTGTTTGTAATATGACTTTGAGTTGGGCTATTGCGGCCCCAGTTGTTGCTGCAACGAATGAACGAACGGAGACGTCATGACGCGCTACATCAAGGACCCAGATGCCATCGCCGCTCTGTCCCCTGAAGAGTTCCACGTGACACAACGCAGCGGCACCGAACGCCCAGGCACTGGCAAGCATCTGAACACCAAAGAGCCGGGCATTTATGTGGATATCGTTTCAGGCGAGCCGTTGTTCGCGTCTACCCATAAATACGAATCCGGTTGCGGCTGGCCCAGCTTTACCAAACCGATCGTTCACGAGCATGTCGAAGAATTCGAAGACCGCGCATTGGGAATGATCCGCACCGAGGTGCGCTCGAAACACGGGGACAGTCATTTGGGTCATGTATTCCCGGACGGCCCGCGCGAACAAGGTGGACTGCGTTATTGCATTAACTCGGCCGCGCTGCGATTTGTACATCGTGACGATATGGAAGCCGAAGGATATGGCGAATACCTGATCCATGTGGAGGACATCCAATGACTGAAAAACGCGCTGTTCTTGCCGGGGGCTGCTTTTGGGGTATGCAGGATCTGATCCGCAAACTGCCCGGCGTATCCCGTACCCGCGTCGGCTACACCGGTGGCGACGTGCCTAACGCGACCTACCGCAATCATGGCACTCATGCCGAAGGAATCGAGATCTGGTTTGACCCATCGCAAATCACTTTTCGGGAACTGCTGGAGTTTTTCTTTCAGATTCACGACCCGACAACGATCAACCGACAGGGCAATGATGTCGGGATGAGCTATCGTTCCGCCATCTATTTCGAGGATGAGAATCAAAAACAGGTGGCACTGGACACGATTGCCGATGTTGACGCCAGCGGCCTTTGGCCCGGAAATGTCGTAACAGAACTGGAGCCGGTGGGTGATTTTTGGGAGGCCGAACCGGAGCATCAGGATTATCTGCTCCGAATTCCCCATGGCTATACCTGCCATTTCCCGCGCAAGGATTGGATTTTGCCCAGACGCAACAACGCAGCGGAGTAAATGGGCAGGGCCTAACCCACGGCAACCCTGGGCCGGCCACTGGCCTCGACGGTGACAAGCGCCTCGACAAATACGTCTTTTGCTTCGACTTGCGCGGTGCGGATATCCCGGTCCACGACAATACGGATGTCTTCGGCACCGGCCTCGCGAACGGATTGCTCTGCCTCGGCGCGCAACAATGCCTCCAACTGGTTTAACGCACTTTCCGGGTCAGAAAAATCTTGTGGACCGTCTTCAAGGTGCACACGGTACATCCCTTCTGAGGGCGAGGTCACCGTCCCGGCACGCCGCAGGGTCACTCTGCCAACAACGGCACCGATTGCGTTGGCAACACCCGCATGTTTCGGCAACACCATACGGCAGTGCAGGCGATCACCCACCGCTGGGTAATAATTTGGGGCAGATGCACCCAATCCGACGATATCCACGTTTAATGACGCATCCAGCGACATCAGCCCACGGTGCTGCGCAAGACCTCGTTGAGTCAAAACATGCCGCGCCAGTTCCTGAGGTGGCAATGGGAAAGGGCTTTCCTCTTCGGCAAATGCTGTCTCTAACAAGGTCAAAGCAGTCTGCTCGGTCAACTGATCCACGATCATTTTCGCCAGTGCTTTGCGCGTTCTGGCC
>JBPCWT010000190.1:0-8590 GCA_051009255.1 Ruegeria sp.
GCGCGAGGTGTTGTGGGCGAATTGGTTGTAGCGCGGCATTGGCCATTGTTTGAGATAGAAGTCGAAAGGCGCATTCACGTCTGGCAAACAAAGCCGTAGGTTAACATTCGGCGTTCGGACAGGCCGCGCAACTGATTGCGGGTCATGTCCAGAGAGATATTTCGGAACAGCAGTCTTGTTGTCACCGGAAGAGGGCCGGATTGGGCCGGGGCTGCGACTCTTTCTTGCAGCCAGCTCAGGCTGTCATCCGTTGAATCGATGGCGTGCAGGAATTTGAAACCGGCGTTGGTCAGCAGGGATTCCATTTCATCAGGCGTTGCAAGGTGACTGATCGAGGGGTCCTGCGCCCACGGTGCCGGGAAGTACATCGGACCCCCTTCGCCCTGCAGGATGTCATATACGACAAATATGCTGCCGGGTTTGAGGACGCGGCGCGCCTCTTGGTACATCTTTGCCTTGTCGGGGATGTTCATTGCCACATGCACCGTGATTGCGGCGTCAAATGCGCCATCGGGAAACGGGATGTTTGTCGCGTCACCCTGACGAAATTCGGTATTGTTCGTCAGGCCGACCCATTTTGAAATCGCTGTGGCGGTTTCGCAGAATTCCGGGGTCAGATCGATTCCGGTGACACGGCAGCCAATTGTTTCTGCGATTGTTCGTGCAACCCCGCCAAGGCCGCTGCCAATATCAAGGACATATGAGGATGGCGTCAGGTTCATCCGGGAAATCAGTTCCAGCGTTGCCTGCCGACCGCGAAAATGGAACTCGTCCAAAGCTTCGAAATCTGCGGCTGAAAGGTTTGATGGTTCGTGCCCGTTGTTTCGCAAGTCTTCAGCGATCCGGTTGGCAAGGTTTCCGTCGCCCCGGTAATGTTGTGTTACTTTGTCGTTCATGTCTTTGCCCTCGCAGGCATGTGATTACTTGTTTCCGGCAGGGGCGTCGGCCATTGCCGTATACCTGTTCATATCATGTTTCTGGGCTAGTGACGTATTCACCAAATTACAGGGCAGTGCGGGGAAGTGGTCGCGCAATTTTGGTCGATAACCAATCCGATCCTCTTTAGGCTGATGGAGGAGCAATGCGAAAATGGAAGAGGCAGTATGAGCTGGATCAGGACAGTGCCGTTCGAAGAAGCGACCGGCAGGTTGAAGAAATTGTATGACCGGGTGGCCGGGCCGGGGAACAATGTGGACAACATCATGATGGTGCATTCCCTGCGACCACATTCGATGGAAGGTCACATGGCGATCTACAAAAATGTGCTGCACCATTCAGGAAACAAGGTGCCCAAGTGGTTTCTGGAAACGCTGGGTGTCTGGGTCAGCTCGCTCAATGACTGCGAATACTGTGTCGAACACCATTTTCAGGGATTGCAGCGGATTTTGGGGGATGCGGATCGGGGCAATGCGATCCGGTCAGCCGTCGAGGCGCGCGAGCCAGAGGCGGCACCGCTGGATGCGGCCCAGATCGCGGCGATGCATTATGCTCGAAAGCTGACCGAGGCCCCGGCAGGCATTGTTGAAGAGGATATCGAGGCGCTGCGCGGCGTGGGTTGGGATGATGGAGAGATATTGGAGATCAATCAGGTCTGTTCTTACTTCTCTTACGCCAACAGAACCGTTTTGGGATTGGGGTGTTCGACCAAGGGCGATGTTTTGGGGCTGTCGCCCAACAATTCTGAGAACCCCGAGGATTGGGGGCATCGGTAAGAGATGCGCAGAGAATTGAGAAAACTGGAATACAGCGAACTCAGCGGGGTTTCAGCCAGTTCAGTATGACATCTGCGATTTCTGCGGGTTTCTGGTGGTGCAGCCAGTGATCGGCGTTGGGTATTTCGACGCGCGTCAGGTCCGGCGCAAAATCCTCTAGCCCCTCGGTTACCTCTGGCAGCAGGGCCTTGTCGTCTGGCCCCCAGATCAGAAGGTGCGGGCAGGTGACATTCATGCGGTCAAGCGGGAAGTCAGGCAGATCAAGGCGCGGCTTGCTGGGATCGGCCACAACCAACGGCGAGGCGCGGTACCAGTTCAGCATGGCATCCAACCGGCCGGGTCTGGCCCATTCCCTGCGGTACTGTTCCATCCGGTCGTCGGACAGCCAATCAGCGCCCATGCCGTAGCGAAAGAACCGCTCTAACCTGGCAAAGTTGTCTGCCGCGAACAGGGTGGTGGCGTCGGGGTCGCGCAGTTGATTGATGTATTGCGATGCAGACGATTGTGGCCCACCGGATGCCATTGCGCGTTGAAACGGAACCGGGTGAACCCCGTTCGCAATAATCAAATGACGCACCAGTTCAGGCCGGAACATTGCCAACCCGTATGCGACCGATGCACCCCAGTCATGGCCCAGAACCGTAATGGGTGCACCGATCCGTTCAATCAGGGCGGCCATGTCCGACACCAGCGCGGACAGGGTGTAGTTTCGAACGCCTTCGGGTGTCCAGCTTTGGCCATAGCCGCGCTGATCCGGGGCGATGCAGTGAAAATGCTGCGACAGGTATGGCGCCAGTTCTGACCACGCGCCGCCATATTCCGGGAACCCGTGCAGCATCAACAGGGCAGGTAATTCCGGGTCGCCCCATTTCCGCAGGTGAAACGGCTGACCGTTCAGATACACGGTTTCGGAGTCCATCGCTGCCTCTTTCACTTCGTTGAAACGGTTGGCGCTGTGGGTGCGCGGGTGGACATCCTTCAGGCGAAACCATCAGATATCATTGCTTAAAAGCGCCATAAAGGGATCAAGTGCCTTGTAGGTGTCGCCAAGGGCCCCCAGCGGTTCCGAGTGCGACGCTTCTGGCAAATCGCGCCAGACGGTTATGGATTTCCGCCTGAGCAGATCACCGTTTGGGTGCGCCTTGTCAAAAGGGGACGGGACACGTTTGAGTTCGGGTTGGGCAATACGAAACCCTTGCGTTTCGTAATCTGCAAGCAGGTCGATCAGCCGGTCTCCGACTTCGCTATCGACTGCGTCGCGCCACGCGGTCAGGCCAGACTGGTCAAACCCCATGACACCGCCGCCGACGCTGACATAGCTTGGCGAAACGCCGAAAAAGAACCCAACCGGCAACCCACCGTTTTCCGGCAGCGTCCAGAGCAGGTGCAGGTGCGTGTTGTAGGGCGTCTTGTCATTGGAGAACCGTACGTCCCTTTGTGGGCGGAACAGTTTGATGCCGGTTCCGTCGCCAATACTGTGGGCGAATTGTTCCAGCAACAGGATGGCGGGTCTTTTCAGTTCTGTCTCGTACCGGGACTTGTGTGTGTTGAACCAGTCGCGCGAATTATTTGCCGCGAGATCGGCCAAAAAGGTCTGGGCGTCGGCGATTAGCTGATGAAACGGATCGGGCATCGGCGGGCTCCTGCTGAGGGGTTCAGTTTAGCATCGCAATCCCGCATTGAAATAACTCTGATCGACTCTTGTCTATTTTCGTGGGCGGTCCTAAGGCTGACGGAATGAGCAAGGTGATGACATATGGCGGACATTTCCGCGCGATTACTGTGCTGGGCCTGCCCCTGATCGGCGGGCATCTGGCGCAGTATGCGATCGGGTTGACCGATACTGTCATGCTGGGCTGGTACGGGGTTGATGCACTGGCGGCGGTGACGCTGGCAAGCAGCTATTTCTTTGTGCTTTTCCTGTTCGGTGCCGGGTTTGGCTTGGCCGTCATGCCGATGGTGGCAGCCGCGGCTGCCGAAGAAGATGAAACCAGCGTCAGGCGCGCGACGCGCATGGGGCTGTGGTTGTCGCTGCTTTATGCGGCCTTGCTGATGCCAATGCTGTGGTGGTCCTACCCGATTTTTATCGCGCTGGATCAAGAGCCTGAAGTGTCGCAGATGGCCTCGGAATACTTGCGGGTTGCAGGTTGGGGTTTGTTTCCGGCGCTTTTGGTGATGGTGTTGAAATCCTATCTGGCCGCGCTGGAGCGGACGCAGATCGTGTTGTGGATTACCGTCGTTGCCGCAGTGGTGAACGCGCTTACGAATTATGCACTGATTTTCGGCAATTGGGGTGCGCCGGAACTGGGTGTCATCGGTGCAGCTGTCGCGTCAGTTCTAACGCAGGTGGTGTCATTGGTTGCCGTTATCATCTACGCCGTGCGCGCACTGCCGGAACACGATCTTTTCATACGGTTCTGGCGCCCCGATTGGGAGATGTTCGCGCGTGTGTTCCGGCTGGGACTGCCAATCGGCCTGACCACATTGGCCGAGGTCAGCCTGTTCGCGACCTCGGCTGTCATGATGGGTTGGCTGGGACAGGTGCCGCTGGCGGCGCATGGTATCGCGCTGAACCTGGCCTCGGCCACGTTCATGGTGCATCTGGGATTGTCGAATGTCGCGACCATCCGGGCCGGCAACGCCTTTGGCCGGCAAGACCGGGCGCATCTGGTCAAGGGGGCCGTTGCCGCGACGCTGATGTCGCTGGTGATGTCCGCGTTGACGATCGTGCTGTTCCTGACCTGTGCGGAACCTTTGATTTCACTGTTCATGGAGCCAGATGATCCGCAGCGGCCAGAGATCCTTGCCATAGGTGTCGGATTGCTGGCGATGGCGGCCCTGTTTCAATTGGTCGACGGGGCGCAGGTTATTGCGCTGGGGTTATTACGCGGCTTGCAGGACGCCAAGATTCCGATGGTCATGGCGGCGCTAAGCTATTGGGTCGTTGGAATTCCCGCGTCCTACTACTTTGGCTTTGTGCAGGGAATGGAAGGGATCGGTGTCTGGGCCGGGCTGGTTCTGGGTCTGGCCTGTGCCGCCGTTTTGCTGATGGCGCGGTTCTGGATGCGGTCGGTTCAGCAGGTGGGCGTACCTGCCGAGTAAACCTGCGTCATTCAGTCCTTGCCCAGCCTGTCCGCCTTTTTACGCACAAGGATCGAGCGCAGATCATGCATCGCCATAAGCAGGCGGTCCGTGACCTCCTCCAGCTGCTCTTCGGTTGCCTTGGACTGTGCCCATTGCGATGTCAGGTTCATGTAATCAACCGCGCGGTGGATGTCGTCGATATCGCGTCTTGCCAACAGCGCCTTGCGATCATCGATCCAACGTTGGATTTCGGCCTTGTCCTGTGCCGTAAGGGTGCGCCCGCCCTGCGGCTTAACCTCGCCATTGCGGATGTTGATGACCGCGATCTGGTCCATCTCGATCCGCCGTTGGCGGTTTTCGGTATCCACGCGAAAAACAACGGCACCGTTTTCACGGATGCGGAAGTAATATTCTGGCAGACTGGCGGACATGATGCGCCTCCTTTAACTCAGCGACGCGCAAAAGCGCTGAATGCGCGTGCAGGCTTCTTTTAGCGCTGCGTCCGAGGTTGCATAGCTGACACGGAAATTCGGCGACAGGCCAAAGGCCGCACCAAAAACCACGGCAACATCGGCCTCTTCCAGCAGGGCGTTGGCAAAAGCCTCGTCCGTGTCGAGCAGGGTCCCGGCAGGGGTAGTTTTGCCGATCAGTCCCGCAATGGACGGATAGACATAGAATGCGCCTTCGGGTGTCGGGCAAGTCATGCCGTCAATCTGGCTGAGCATGGATACCACCAGATCGCGGCGGCGTTTGAAAACCTCGTTGTTCGGGGCCAGGAAATCCTGAGTTCCGTTGAGCGCCTCGACCGCTGCCCATTGGCTGATCGAACAGGGGTTTGACGTCGATTGCGACTGAATCTTGCGCATCGCGGCGATCAGTTCGACCGGTCCGGCGGCATATCCGATGCGCCAGCCCGTCATAGCATAGGCCTTGGACACGCCATTGCAGGTCAGCGTGCGATCATAGAGGCCGGGTTCGACCTGTGCGGGAGTGCAGAACGTGAACCCGTCATAGGCCAGATGTTCGTACATATCGTCTGTCATGATCCAGACCTGAGGATGCCGCATCAAGACATCTGTCAGCGCCTTCAGCTCGCCCCGGCTGTATCCTGCGCCGGTGGGGTTGGACGGTGAGTTAAAGATGAACCATTTGGTGTCGGGGGTTATTGCCGCCTCTAACTGATCGGGGGTCAGTTTGAAGCTGTTTTCAAGGCATGTTTCGACGATGACTGGCTTGCCACCGGCCAGCAGCACCATGTCCGGGTAGCTGACCCAGTAAGGCGCAGGGATGATGACCTCGTCACCTTCGTTCATGGTGGCCATCAGCGCGTTATACAGCGTTTGCTTGCCACCGGTCCCGACGGAAACCTGCGTCGGCGTGTAGTCCAGCCCGTGATCGCGTTTCATCTTGGCACAGACGGCCTGTTTCAGTCCCGGGATGCCATCCGGGGCGGTGTATTTCGTTTTGCCTGCGGCAATCGCGGTAACGGCGGCATCCTTGATGTTTTGCGGTGTGTCAAAATCCGGCTCGCCCGCGCTGAGGCCGATGACATCGCGGCCTGCGGCCTTTAGTTCGGCGGCCTTGGCCGTCATTGCGATCGTTGGGGACGGTTTGACGCGAGACAGTGTCGCAGACAGGAAACTCATGGTGGCCTCGGTTTGTATGTTCAGCCTGACTGTCATAGGTTGCCCCCGAATTACGATCAAGCGATATGCAAACAAGCGATGGAGACCCCGATGACTGAGCAAAACGACTGGTTCGGACCAGAGGCAGCGACCTTTGGCGACCGGGTCGCCGGGGCCCGCGAAGCCGCGAATATGAGCCAGGCCCAGTTGGCCCGTCGTCTGGGGGTCAAAAAGGCAACCATCGCGGCATGGGAAAACGATCTGTCCGAGCCGCGCGCGAACCGGTTGTCGATGATGGCGGGGATGCTGAACGTTTCGATCATGTGGCTGCTGACCGGCGAAGGTGACGGTATGGATGCCCCTCGCGAAATCGAAGCTGGTGATGTGGAACTTGCCGCGTTGGCGGCAGAGTTGCGGGCTGTGCGCGGCGAGTTGCGCGAGGCGGCGGAACGGGCCGCGCGCGTCGAGAAAAAGTTGAGGTTGCTGGCGGATCAGGCACAATGACCGAACCGCGTGACGTTCGCATCAAGCGGATGAAAATGCGCTCCATGCGGCGGGGGATCAAGGAGATGGACCTGATCCTGTCTGCTTATGTGGATCGGAATCTGGGGGTGATGGACGAGGCGGGGCTGGATACATTCGACGCCCTGCTGCATGAAAACGATCAGGACCTGTATCAATGGGTTACCGGGCAGGCCCAGCCGCCAGAGGGTTTTACCGATTTGATCGCAGATATCTCTCAAACGTTTCAAAAGTAATGAAAATACCTGTTTAACCTAATTTTCGGGATTTCTGTTCATCGTACACGCATCAGTGCGAGTGAGTTGGAGGATCGGATGAGTATCGAAATGCAGGTTACAGCGCCCGAAACGCGGGTGTTCATGACAAGCTATCTTGAAGCGCTTGCGCTGGTCGAGCGGCTGCATCGTTTGCTTCTGGATGTCATCAAGGACGAGTTTGAACGCGTGGGTGTGTTGGAAATCAACGCGGTTCAGGCGCTGTTGTTGTTCAATATCGGCGATCACGAAGTGACAGCAGGAGAGTTGAAAAGCCGTGGATATTATCAGGGCAGCAACGTCAGTTACAACCTGAAAAAGCTGGTCGAGATGGGGTATATGCATCATCAGCGGTGCGAAATCGACCGGCGTTCCGTGCGCGTCAGCCTGACAATGCGGGGGCGCGAGGTTCGGGACATCGTGGCCGAGCTGTTTTCCCGGCACGCCGAAGGATTGCAAAGCAGAGGGGTTCTGGGCGCAGACGGGATAGGGGAAATCACCGGATCACTCAGACGGGTAAAGCGGTATTTGACCGATCAGATCCGTTACATTTACTGATCAGTTGTGGCGGGACGTTCCCAAAGCGGCTTCTGACAGAACCAACCCCTCAAGTTCCTTGAGCAGTTTGCGTGTCATTGCGTCCTCGTAATCTTCGAAACCGAGGGCAACCTCGACAAAGGCGTTTGGGCCAAGGATCACCCACGCGCTGTAATAGGCCGACAACTCTCCGATCTGGACATAGCGCGTGTCGCCGGCATGGGGGTCGTCAGCGCCGATGACGAGTCCATTGATTGTAATTCCGGTCGCCAAGAGGCCAGCCTTGACGTCGCGCGGGTGTGGGTTGAGGTTGTGTTTGCCATCACCGGATATATCCAGCGTCTTTTTCCAGCAATCGCCCTGAGCAGCCAACAGAGCGGCACCAAAGCGCATGGCGGCACCGACGGCGGTACCCCTTGGGGCGTTGGATCGTTGTGTGCCGGCCAATCGGTTTACGACCCCATTCAGATCGGCGCGGGTTTGGATTTCGGTCCAGTCGATCAGCAACCGCTGATGGCTGGATTCGCTCCATTCAAATATTGCCAACCGGACAGGTGCCAAGGGGTTGGAAAGCATGGCCTGATGGACCTCGGGGCGGCGCAGGGCGTTTGCCAGCCCGTCCAGTTGCAACCTGTATTCCTTGGCATCTACCGACCCGGATACATCCAGACCCAGCGCCAGAGCCTGCCGGCATTGGGCGGATATCGGTGAACCGATCAGGCAGAGTAGGAAGGCCAATGCGCGGATCACCGTTTGCCATCCTCGATCAGGGTTCCGATTACCATGCCTTTCAGCTCTCGTTCCAGCTTGCGGCGCATGGCGCGTTCGAAATCTTCGAACCCTTGGGCGATTTCAA
>JBPCWT010000191.1:0-15578 GCA_051009255.1 Ruegeria sp.
ACCGAGAGCTTTTGCCGCGGCATAAAGATTCGAGCCGTCGATGAACAGCGCTAGCCGTTCGTCCTTATAAAACATAAATAGTCCCTTTCGGTATAATCCAGCGCACCTAAGTCCGTGAGTGAGTGAGTGAGTAAATTTCAGCACACTGGTGTACCTATATAATTAAGGCTTTTGGTATGTATCGCAAGCATTCTCTGCGCGGAATATGGGGTTAATTGTGGGCAAAACTGGTACAAAAGCGGTGTTGGCACTGGGCGGAAATCTCAGTTTGAGAGCTAACGCACCCGAAGTAACTCTGAGGCAGGGTTTAGAGGCCCTCGCCAGGGACGGGCTGGTGATTCGCGCCGTCAGCCGGTTTTTTGCGACCCCTTGCTTCCCGCCCGGCGCAGGACCGGATTATGTTAATGCCGCCGCGCTGATCGAAACGAACGAAACGCCTGACCGGGTTTTAGAGCTTTTGCACCGTGTCGAGCACGAATTTGGCCGGGCGCGGGCGCAGCGTTGGGGGATGCGCACGCTGGATCTGGATCTGGTCTGCTGGAACGATGCCGTTTCGCCAGATTTGGAAGTGTACGAACAGTGGCTGAATCTGCCGCCGGAGAAGCAGATCAGCGCCACGCCAACTGAACTGATTCTGCCGCATCCACGCTTGCAGGACCGGGCGTTTGTACTGGTTCCGATGGCAGATGTAGCACCGGATTGGCGTCACCCGGTGCTTGGATTAACAGTCACTCAGATGCTTGCGAACTTGCCAAAGGCGGATGTTGCCGCCGTTACACCCATCTGACAGCCAGCACAGCCGCATTTCCCGCTTGTCAAGGCGTGGAATCAAGCATAGATAAACCTCTTCCTGACACGGATTCATTTGTGGAGAGCGCCTTATGGCCCGCGTGACGGTCGAAGACTGCGTAGACAAGGTTCAAAACCGGTTTGAACTGGTAATGCTTGCCGCCCATCGTGCGCGCGAGATTTCCGCTGGTGCATCGATCACCGTGGATCGCGATAACGACAAGAACCCCGTCGTTTCGCTGCGCGAGATCGCTGACGAAACCCAAAGCGCGGACGAACTGCGCGAACGCCTGATCGAGGCCAACCAGACCCAGATCGAGGTCGACGAGCCCGAAGAGGATCAGATGGCGCTGCTGATGGGCGCTGAAACGGACAAGCCTGCCGATGACGACATGTCCGAAGAAAAGCTCCTGCGCGCACTGATGGAGGCTCAGGGCCAGGGGTAATCCCCAAATTCGAAGGTGCGGACCGGATGATTTCAGCTGATGACCTGATTGCGCTGGTCCGCAATTACAACCCGAAAACAAATGCCGAACGCATTGCGCTGGCCTATGAGTTCGGCCAACAAATGCACGAAGGGCAGTTTCGCCATTCGGGCGAGCCCTATTTTTCCCATCCCGTTGCCGTTGCTGCCATCCTGACCGAACAACGTCTGGATGATGCCACCATTATCACGGCACTTCTTCACGACACGATCGAAGACACCAAGGCCAGCTATAGCAAGATCGCGGATATGTTCGGCGACGAAGTGGCCAAACTGGTGGACGGGGTTACCAAGCTGACCAACCTGCAGCTTTCCAGCCGCGAAACCAAACAGGCCGAAAACTTTCGCAAACTTTTTATGGCGATGTCCAAGGACCTGAGGGTCATTCTGGTCAAGCTGGCCGACCGTCTGCACAACATGCGCACGATCAAGGCGATGCGCCCGGAAAAGCAGGTCGTCAAAGCGCGTGAGACGATGGACATCTACGCCCCGCTTGCAGGCCGCATGGGTATGCAGTGGATGCGCGAAGAGCTTGAGGATCTGGCATTTCGCGTGCTGAACCCCGAAGGGCGTCAATCGATCATCCGCCGCTTTATCACGTTGCAACGTGAAACCGGCGATGTGATCCACAAGATCACTGGCGATATGCGTCACGAACTGGACAAGGCGGCGATTGACGCCGAAGTGTTCGGTCGCGCCAAGAAACCCTATTCGATCTGGCGCAAAATGCAGGAAAAGGATCAGGGCTTTTCGCGCCTGTCCGACATCTATGGGTTCCGCATCATCACCGGATCAGAAGAGGATTGTTACCGCACTCTTGGCGCAATTCACCAGCGCTGGCGCGCTGTGCCGGGTCGATTCAAGGACTATATCAGTCAGCCGAAATCGAACGGGTACCGCTCGATCCACACCACGGTATCAGGCCGCGACGGTAAACGGGTCGAGGTTCAGATACGCACGCGTCAGATGCACGATGTCGCCGAAACCGGCGTTGCAGCGCATTGGTCTTACCGTGACGGCGTTCGCTCGGAAAACCCTTTTGCGGTGGACCCGGCAAAATGGATCGCCAACCTGACAGAGCAATTCGACAACGAAGAAGATCACGAAGACTTCCTCGAAGCCGTCAAGCTCGAAATGTATTCCGACCAGGTTTTCTGTTTCACGCCCAAGGGTGACGTTGTCAAACTGCCGCGCGGGGCGACGCCAATTGATTTTGCCTATGCCATTCACACCCGGATCGGTCATGCCTGCGTTGGTGCCAAGGTGGACGGCATTCGCGTCCCACTTTGGACGCGACTCAAAAACGGGCAGTCGGTGGACATCATCACAGCCGATGGCCAGACGCCGCAGGTGACGTGGCTGGAAATCGCGGTCACGGGCAAAGCCCGCACCGCAATTCGGCGGGCCCTGCGCGAGGTTGACCGCGAACGGTTCATCAAGCTGGGCAAGGAACTGGCCCGTGCCGGTTTCGAACATGTGGGTCGCAAGGCGACCGACAAAGCGCTGGACACCGCGGCCAAGCATTTGCGCCTGAAGGATCGGGGCGAGCTGCTGGCCCGTCTGGGCAGCGCGGAACTGACCGCGCACGAGGTGATTGGCGCGGTCTATCCGGAACTGACACAGGACGATGGCGACGCTATTCCCATGCGACGCGCCGTGATCGGCCTGGAACCTGGGCAAAGCTTTGAACGCGCCCCGTGCTGTCAACCGCTTCCGGGCGAGCGTATCGTTGGTATCACATACCGGGGCAAAGGCGTAATCGTTCACGCCATCGATTGCGACCGATTGGGCGAGTTTGAAAACGAACCCCAACGCTGGGTCGATCTGCACTGGCATTCCGGAACGCACCCGGCGGTTTACAGTGCCACGCTGGGCCTGACCATCGGCAATGACGCCGGGGTACTGGGACGCATTTGCACATTGATCGGAGAGAAAAAGGCCAATATCTCCAACTTGGAATTCGTGGACCGCAAACCGGATTTTTACCGCCTGCTGATCAACGTCGAACTGCGCGACCTTGAACAGCTGCATTCGCTGATGCTGATGCTCGAAGCCGAAAGCGATGTTGCCGCGGTCGAGCGGTTCAGAGATGCGGTCAAGCCGTCGGTCGCGGCAAGCTGAGAAGGGGTGATCAGGAGTGGTTTTCAAGCGCCGAGATCGACGCCCACCTGTCCAGATCGCTTCGGAATTCGTCTATCCCCGTGGCGGCTGGACGCGGGCATTCCACTATGTGAAACACCGCGTTCGCCGGTTGCCGGACACGCCGGAACGGATCGCGCGTGGGATCGGCGCAGGGGTGTTTGCCTCGTTCACGCCTTTCTACGGGATGCATTTCTTTATCGCTGTTCTGTTGGCACGCTTGATAAACGGTAACATGCTGGCCGCACTCAGCGGCACGTTCTTTGGCAACCCGCTGACTTATGTTCCGATCGGCGTGGTTTCACTGAAAACCGGTCATTTCCTACTGGGCACCGAATTCGTCGAAGGCGAGACCAAGGGTTTGATGCGGAATTTCGCCAACGCATTGAGCGATCTGAAAAACAACTTCGTTGCAATGTTCACTGATCGCATTGCCGATTGGGACGGGCTCAGCGAATTTTATCAGGAAGTTTTCTTTCCCTACATGATTGGCGGTATCGTACCGGGGATCGTGGCCGGGTTTATTTGCTACTATCTCAGCTTGCCCGTGACGCGCACCTACCAGCAACGGCGGCGCGCCAAGATCAAGGCGAAGTTCGACGAAATCAAACGGCTGGCCGAAGCAAAGCCTGCCGTTTCCCTGGCGGACCCTGTAAGGTCAGCCAAAAGATCAAAGAGGGATTCCAGCAATGTCTGACACGCTTCTGCGCCTGGGTGTGAACATCGACCACGTTGCGACTGTGCGAAATGCGCGCGGCGGCGACTATCCCGATCCGCTGCGTGCGGCAAAATTGGCCGAAGAAGCCGGAGCTGACGGTATCACCGCCCACCTGCGCGAAGACCGCCGTCACATCTCGGACGCGGATGTTGATGGTCTGATGGACGTGCTGTCTGTGCCGCTGAATTTTGAAATGGCCGCGACGGACGAGATGCAGAAAATTGCCTTGCGTCACAAACCGCACGCGGTCTGCATCGTTCCCGAAAAGCGCGAAGAACGCACAACCGAGGGCGGGCTGGAAGTCGCGCGCGAAGAAAACAAGTTGGCGCACTTCATCGCACCGTTGCGCGACGTGGGTTGCCGAGTTTCGATCTTTATCGCAGCCGATCAACGGCAGATCGAAGCCGCACACCGGATCGGTGCCGAGGTGATTGAACTGCACACCGGCGCCTATTGTGATGCCCATGCCGAAGGCCGGATGGACGAAGCCGCCAAGGAACTGGAAGCCCTGCGCCAGATGTCGACGTTTGCACACTCGCTGGGGCTCGAAGTTCACGCAGGCCACGGTCTGACATATGAGACCGTTCAACCGGTGGCCGCCTTCCCCGAAGTGCGTGAACTGAACATCGGACATTTCCTGATCGGCGAAGCGATCTTTCGCGGCCTGACACCAGCGATACAGGAAATGCGCAGACTGATGGACGAGGCACGGGCGTGATTACGACAGGATTTGTCGCCATTTGGATCGCATGGCTTCTTGCCGCCGGATCGCCGGGTCCGGCGACCATGGGTATCGCCGGTACAGCCATGATCGAAGGCCGCCGGGCCGGGCTGGCTTTCGCGCTTGGTATCTGTGCGGGGTCCGCTGCGTGGGGTGCCGCCGCAGCATTGGGACTGTCAGCGATCATGCTGGCAAACGCATGGGTTTTCGAGGTGATCCGATATTTTGGCGTCGCCTACCTGGGCTGGCTGGCCATCAAGGCATTGCGCAGGGCCGCGACGCCGGATGAGGTTGCTCTGGGCAATCCGGTATCGGGTACACTGGGTGCGATTTTTGCCAAAGGCGCTGCAATCCACCTGACAAATCCCAAGGCGATCCTAGCCTGGGGATCAATCTACGCCATCGTAGCGCCAAACGGTGCAAGCCTTTCGATGCTGCTTGGTTACTTTTCCATGCTCTTTGCCGGATCGCTTGTGGTCTTCATCAGCTATGCCTTCCTGTTCTCATCCGAGCGCACGGTCCGCACATACCGCCGCGCCCGTCGCTGGTTCGATGTCGCATTTGCCGGGTTCTTTGGCTTCGCGTGCTACAAAATACTCACGGTAAAACTGGTATGATCCTCGGCATTGGAACCGATCTTGCAAATATTGACCGCATTCAGGGAACACTGGATCGGTTCGGCGACCGGTTCCGAAATCGTGTGTTCACGGATATCGAACAGCGCAAGGCCGAGCGCCGCGCCGATACTGCCGGCACCTATGCCAAGCGTTGGGCCGCGAAAGAGGCGTGCTCCAAGGCGCTGGGCACCGGCCTGCGCATGGGTATTGCGTGGAAGGACATGGCCGTTACCAACCTGCGCACGGGTCAGCCCGTGATGCATGTCACCGGTTGGGCGGCAGAGCGGCTGAAAGAGATGACACCAGAGGGGCACGAGGCGATTATCCACGTTACCCTGACCGACGATCACCCTTGGGCGCAGGCCTTTGTCCTGATCGAGGCGCGTCCACTCCACGATGCGTCCGCGCGGCCTTGACTTGCCCCCATCAGCCCCGCATGTAGCACCCTACGCGAGCAAGGACTGGAGAGCAGAATGGCCGAACAAGCCAAAACCGGGAACGCCATCTGGGAGACGATCAAAACCATCGTCTATGCCCTGCTGATCGCGGGCGTTTTCCGCACGCTTTTCTTTCAACCGTTCTGGATTCCATCGGGCTCGATGAAGCCGACATTGCTGATCGGTGATTTTCTGTTCGTCAACAAGATGGCCTATGGATACTCTTACGCATCCTGTCCCAGCCTGATCATCCCCAGCGTCGGCCTCAATGTCGATGCGCAGGACATCTGCGGCTGGATGCAGGGCGATAACAACCGCATCATGGGCGGAGAGCCTGACCGCGGAGACGTTATTGTTTTCCGCCATCCGGTCACAGGGCGAGACTATATCAAGCGACTTATCGGACTACCCGGCGACCGGATACAGATACGTGACGGCGTGATCATTCTGAATGACACCCCGGTCAAGCAGGAACCCGATGGCCTGTTTACCGAAGTTCTGGCGCCGCAGGGACCGCAGCAGTTGCGTCCGCGATGCGAAAACGGCCCCGTGGGAATCGGCGGCGCCTGCGAAAAATCGCGGTACATCGAAACACTGCCCAACGGTGTATCCTACGAAGTGCTGAACATAGGCAATCAGACCACTGACAACACCGGCGTCTATGTCGTTCCCGAAGGGAAATACTTCTTTATGGGTGACAACCGCGACAATTCCAGCGACAGCCGCGTACCACAGACCGTTGGCGGTGTGGGTTACGTTCCCTACGAGGATCTGTTGGGTCGCGCAGACCGGATCATGTTCTCGTCGGCCGGCCGGTCGATGCTGTTCTTCTGGACATGGCGCGGCGACCGTTTCTTCAAGGGGGTCAATTGAAGCTTTCGGCCGAGATAAAAGCATTCCAGAAACGCCTGGGTCACGAGTTCACTCAGCCTGAACTCTTGGTCCGGGCGTTGACACATGGCTCGGTCTCTTCTCCGACGCGCCCCGATAATCAGCGGTTAGAGTTTCTGGGCGACCGTGTGTTGGGTCTGGTCATGGCCTCGGCACTGTTGGAAGCCGACAAAGATGCCTCCGAAGGTCAGCTTGCTCCGCGTTTTAACGCACTAGTACGCAAAGAGGCCTGCGCAGATGTGGCGCGGCAGCTGGATCTGGGCGCGGTTCTGAAACTGGGCCGGTCCGAGATGCTGTCTGGCGGGCGGCGCAAACAGGCGCTTTTGGGTGACGCGATGGAGGCGGTGATTGCCGCGATCTACCGAGACGCCGGGTTCGAGGCGGCACGAGAAGTTATCCTGAACCTGTGGGGTGATCGCGTCTTTACCGTCGAGGCTGACGCGCGCGATGCAAAAACGGCGCTGCAAGAATGGGCACAGGCACGCGGGCAAAAGCCGCCATCATATGTCGAGCTTTCCCGCAGCGGGCCAGACCACGCACCGATGTTCACCATCGCCGCCAGATTGCAGGACGGAACCGAAGAGCAATCTTCCGCCGGCTCAAAACGCCAGGCGGAACAAGCCGCGGCCAAAGCTTTGCTGGAACGTTTGGGATAAGCCCGCGGCTTAGGGTTTTCCCGGTAAAAAACCTTTATCTTGGAGCACTTGCAGTACGTCGATTATCGTTTCCGTGCTGATATCGACAGACCCTTTTAATCCAACTCCGATACCGCCCGTTCCAATCTCGGTCGTTCCACCGGCTTCGTACTTGGGATCAATAGAGGCCAGTTCGGGCGGCATTTCAGGACAGATCGGAGTTCTTTTCAAAACCGCCTCGCTGGCCTTCAAAAAGATGGCGCGGGCATCCTGCAATATCTGCTCCTGATCGTCGTCCAGTGCAGGTTGATCGGCAAGCAATACATCCACAGCATTCAGTTCGAAGAACACGCATTGATCCTTTACCAGAACCGATACTGCGGCAGAAAACGTAACGGCCTTGGATGTCACAAGGTCTTCTCTTTTTGGCGGCTCCCGCAGCTTCCTGCTGCAACGATAAGTCTGCAACTCGAACCGTCCCTCGGCGGAAATGGTCTGCCCGCTGGCCGATGCCTTGACATCCTGCAAGCCGATTTCGGCATTGCAGGCCTCAGAGAAACTGGCCCCCGAAAGCAGATCGGGCAACGCCGCCTGAACGTCAGTCAGGTCAAGCAACGCATCAATCCCGATACGGGTGGGTGCAATCTCGGTCAGCGACACATCTAACCGGTACGGCACGTCAGACTCCCGCAGGGTCATGTCACGTTCAAATTCCAAATGGACAGGTTCGTCAGCGGCGCCCGAACCAGCGACAGATATCAGGGCCAGGGCTAGTGAAAGCAGAACCGGTTTCATTTCCGCACTCCAAAATCAGTTTTGTCCTGCATAAGGCGGATCAGGTCCAACAGCGTTGCCGCACTGGTGTCAATCGATCCACTTAACGCGGCCGCAACACCGCCATCCCCGACTTCCCGCGTCCCGCCAGACGTAAATTTTGGGTCAAGCCCTGCCAGTTCATCGGGCAGTTCGGGGCAAATAGGGTTCTTGGCCAATGCCTCGCCCCCTTTTTCAAGGATCAACTCGCGCGCCTTGTCGGTCAGCCCGACCAGATCCGATACGGTGCCGACAAAACCCACAAGATCAAGCTCAACATCAACCAGCCGTAGGTGTACGCAGTTTTCTTTTACATCCGCTGCTGCCTTTGCCACTACGTTGACGTTTTGGCCGAACAGCAAAACGCCACGGTAATGCTTTTCCGGGTCGTTGGTGTCACAGGCAAAGAATTTGGCCTGAAATTGCCCGGTTGCAACAATCGCATTCCCTTCCGCCCGCGCATCCGAAACCGCCAGCGCGTATTTGTGTTTGCAGGTCTCGTCCAGCACGTTTGAGGCCAGCGCAGGCACGTACCGCTGCACTGCACGCAGGTCCATGAACGCGTCGATCCCCAGCTGGGTTTGCGTCTGTGCATCCAATGAAATGTACAGCGTATAAGGAAGGCTGTTTCCCTTGACGGAAACTTCGTCACGGACTTTGAGGTCGAACTCGTCAGACCGCACCATACCGGCCATGCTGGCAAAAACCGGTACCAATACAATTAACCGGGCCCACGTTTGGACCCGCTTCATATTCCAACGCGTTATCGAACCATTGTTGAAAGAAATTGCCACTGAAATCACCTATCTGAAACACGACTACATTAGCAGTGTTTCGGCATTTGAAATCAACAAACTGGTCAGGATCAACAAACGGACTGATTGCTCGTTTCTAGTTCCAACACCTGACCGCGCAGGTACTGCCTGCGATACAACAAATCCCTCTGGTTCGGCCCGGCATTCTGCTATAGGGGTTCGGGCCTGCAAACAGGATCGTAGAACATGACCAAACGCGCCGGATTTATTGCCCTGATCGGAGAACCCAATGCGGGTAAATCCACTCTGTTGAACCGCATGGTCGGGGCCAAGGTCTCGATCGTGACGCACAAGGTTCAAACCACGCGTACCCGCATCCGTGGCGTTGCGATGGAAGGCGACGCACAGCTGGTTTTTGTCGACACGCCCGGCCTGTTCAAACCACGCCGCCGGCTGGACCGGGCAATGGTCGCCGCGGCCTGGGGTGGGGCAGCTGACGCTGATGTTGTCGTTCTGATGGTCGAGGCGCATCGCGGCATCACCGAAGGGGTCGAGCGTATTCTGGATGGGCTGACCGAAATCGGGCAGGGCCGCAAAGTGGCGCTGGCCATCAACAAGATAGACAAGGTTCCGTCCGAAGGGCTGCTGACACTGACCAGCGACCTGAACGCGCGCTACCCATTCTCGGAAACGTTCATGATTTCGGCCGAACGCGGATATGGTGTCGATGACCTGCGCAAGTGGCTGGCTCAACAGCTGCCCAAAGGCCCGTGGCTGTACCCCGAAGATCAGATTGCCGATCTGCCCCTGCGCATGATCGCTGCCGAAATGACGCGCGAGAAACTGACCCTGCGGCTGCATCAGGAATTGCCCTACCAACTGACAGTCGAGACCGAGGGCTGGGAAGAACGCAAGGACGGTTCTGCCAAGATCGATCAGATCATCTATGTCATGCGTGACGGTCACAAGGGCATTGTGCTGGGCAAAAAGGGCGAGACCATAAAGGCCGTCAGCCAAGCCGCCCGTGCCGAGTTGGAAGAATTCCTTGATCGCAAGATCCATCTGTTCCTGCAGGTCAAGGTAAGGCCAAACTGGCTGGAAGAATCCGAGCGTTATTCGGAAATGGGTCTGGATTTCAAAGACGGCAACGCATGACACGTCTGACCGCTGAATTCTGGGTCCACGCCTATCTGGCGCGGCTGCGGTTTCAGGAAATCCCCGCCTTTGTTGTGGCCCACGGCGACGACACGGCCGGGGCTGTTCTGGTCAAACTGAACACGCTAGACGGGCAAGCCGTTGCATTTCAACGCAGTTTTGACCTGATGAGTGGTGACCGCAAATGGGTCGAGTTGTCCAGCGGCGCAGAAATGGACGTTGACGATGCGATCGCTCGCCAGCGCAAGTTTGACCCTGACGTATGGGTTATCGAGGTCGAAGACCGCCAAGGGCGTCACCTGCTGGACGAACAGGGGTTGGAGTAACTGGTTACCACCCTTCCGTTTTCGCGATGATATCATGCCCGGTTGCGTTCGGCGCACCGCCAGCAAACTCGCGTACATTTGCGGCAAATTCCTTGAAATACGGCTGCGATTGAACATGGGTCAGCGTTTCAGCACTGTCCCAGCGCCCCCAATGAAAGCGTGACTTGCCATCGTCGGCCACCGCGACCTGATAGGTAAACTTGCCCGCCGCATTGGGATCATTGTCGACCGCTGAAATGAACCGATCCATCGCATTGCGCCAGACGCCTTCATCGCCACTGTATTCGTAAGTGATTGTAATTCCGCGCATGGGGATCTCCATATTTAACTGTTGCGTTAAAAAATGTCCCCCGTAAACGCAGCCATGTCAATCTGCACGGTGTTACGTTCCGCAAGTAAAAAATTCCATAGGTTGCAATTTCCCAAATTCTGATCAACTTTGCGTAGATGCGTTGTTCGTTCGGCAAACGTTTTGTTCCGAAACCGGAACGGCTGGTTCTGGCAGCAGCACGGTATCACGTCCACCGCCGCTGCGTTGTTTTCCGGCCCAATCCTCGCAATGCCGGATGGGGTGGGCCATACTTTACGAACCAACGCCCGCCCGCCATTCGACAGGCACCTGCCCAGATGCTGCATTCCTGAATTAACCCAGTCACGAAAGAACCCGAAAGATGAGCAATTTTACCAGACGCGCAGCCCTGTTGGGGGCCGGAGGGTTGGCCGGGTGGGGGCTATCGCGGTGGCTTGCGCCCAGCCTGCCCGTGTATGACGGTACGGCAACGATCACTTTGCCCACCGGGATCAACGTGTTGAACGATGCAAGCGGCCTGTCCGCGACACCGATCCACAAACATCTGATGGTCAAAGAGGACGCCGGTAATGCGCTGATCAACCTCATCCGCCGTGAACTGACCCAGGCAAAGGCCGACGGCAGGCCGCTGAACGTAGGCGCGGCAAGGCACTCGATGGGTGGTCAGGCCATCCCACGTGACGGAACCGCCATCACCTTCGACAATGGTGCGATAGAACTTGACGCCGACAACCAGACCTATCGTGCCCACGCCGGTGCGCGATGGTCGCACGTGATTGCCGCGCTTGACCCGGCAGGGTGGTCCCCAAAGGTCATGCAATCCAATCACGATTTCGGCGTTGCGGCCACGTATTCCGTAAACGCCCACGGCTGGCCCGTGCCGCACGGCCCAATGGGTTCAACCGTGCGGTCGCTGCGCATGGTGCTGCCGTCAGGCGATCTTGTGACCTGCTCACCTACGAAGAACGCCGATTTGTTCAATCATGCCATGGGCGGTTACGGGCTGATCGGTATCATCGTCGATATGGATGTCGAGATGGTAAAGCACACTCGCCTTTCGCCCACCTTCGATGTGATGGCCGCCAGCGAATTCGCGGCAGCCTTTCAGAAAGCGGTCGATGATCCGGCTGTGACGATGGCTTATGGTCGTCTCAATGTGGAACGCGAAACCTTCTTTGAAAATGCACTGCTGATTACCTATCGCGAAACGGATGATCAGTCGGATCTTCCCAGCGCCTCGGGATCGGGTTGGATGTCCAAAGCTGCCAGCCGCATCTATCGCGCGCAGTTGGGAAGCGAGGCATTCAAATCTTTCCGCTGGTGGAACGAAACCCGGGTTGGCCCGATGTTGGGTGCAGGCGACGTTACCCGAAATTCGCTGATCAACGAACCGGTCGTAACGCTTGACGACCGCAACCCGGACCGTACCGATATCCTGCACGAATACTTTGTTGGCTTTGATGCCTTCGACGGTTTCCTTGACGCCTGCCGCGAGGTCATACCCGCGTCCTATCAGGAATTCCTGAACGTCACCTTGCGCTACGTCGCGCAGGACGACCAAAGCACGCTATCTTTTGCCCCTGTGCCCCGAATTGCCGCGGTCATGTCATTCAGCCAGGAACTGACACACCGGGCCGAGGCCGACATGGCCCGCATGACCCGCGCGCTGATTGACCGGATCGTAGACATCGGCGGTGCCTATTATCTGCCCTACCGCCCCCACGCGACGGTGGATCAACTTGCAGGTGCCTACCGCAATGCCACCACATTCGTGCAGGCCAAAAGGGTTCTGGACCCTGATCTGGTGCTGCGCAACAATCTTTGGGACACGTATCTGAGGCAACTATGACCAATCTACAGAAACTTTCGATCGGTTACTTCGTGGTGCTGATGTTCGCCGCGTCACTGAACTATATCCCCGGCCTGACTGACGCTGATGGCCTGGCTTTCGGCATCTTTGCCCTTGATATCTATGACGATGCGCTGCACGTGGCCTCTGCACTTTGGGCGCTGGTGGCGGGGTTGATGTCGCACCGTGCGGCGCGGACCTTCCTGATCCTGTTCGGGGCTGCCTATCTGGGCGACGGTGTTTTTGGCTTCTTTACCGGCTACGGGTATCTGGATCTGGGTATATTCACCAACCAGTCAGCTGGAATTGATTTGTCGTTGCTAAGGGTGTTGGCAAACCTGCCTCATATCGCGCTGGGTGGAATAGCGCTGTGGGCGGGCCTCAGGAACGCCGGGCAACACGCATGAGATGGCTCTGGACCTGGGTAAAGCGCCTCGTTTTTCTGGTGCTGCTTCTCGGGGTCGGACTTGCCGCGCCGGTGGCCTATGTTGAAACCATGTGTCGCGGCAGCGGCGAACCTGTGCCATATGCCACCTTGGTGGATGCAGCGCATCACCGCCCGGAAACCCGTACCCTGATGACCTACCCGGAATGGCACATCGTCCACGCGTACGAGGATTACGCGCAGGTCATCAGCCAAAACGACCCACATGATTATGGCTATCTCAGCAGCATCGGCGGCTTTTGGTCGTCGCTGTGCAGCCTGACACGCACGTCCTCGGCGCATGGTGAAATCGACGGCGGCACAAAGCAGATGGTCTATGTGATCGGCGCAAGCTTTACGGCAGAGCTGATGCTCAAGGCGGCCTACGAAGAAACCGTTGGTCGGGTGTTTGCCGCGCTTCGCGGGCAGGAACGCGCACCGCTCGACAACCTGTCCGCCGGACAAGCCGCAGCCTATGCAGAATTCTTGCAGCAGGTACCGTGGTACAAGTGGCGCTTTCGCGAAGATACGGACGACCTGCGTGCCAATGCCACGGACGCGCTGCGCGACAAGGAACGCAGGGCCGCACTGGGGCTCGAATACCGCGCCAAGGCGGCCTACGCGGACGTGATCGCGCAAGCCGTAGCTCAAGTCGGGCAGGATGAACTGACCCTCAGGATGGTCGTCACGGATACGGACCGAACGGGTCTTGCCAGTTACGACGAAGTCCGCGTCATATCGGATCACCCCGAAGGGATCGAGATTGAAACGCCCCGCTATCGTGTGTTGACACATCTGATGCAACAAATGGCGGCGGATGGATTGAATTTTGTCGAAATCGCCGGGAATGACGACATCCTGTTTACGGCCCTGTCAAATGACCTGTCCGTGCCGGGCGCGATCCACAGCAGCCAAAGACAGGGGTTCGGTGACTATCGCCATCTGATCGTCGTCAAAGTCGAATACCTTGCGGCCAGCTTGCGTGGATTGGACGCCGCTGGTCTGACGCTGGAACATGTCCATGACTATTAGATCGATCCTGATCGCTCTGCCGTTACTCTTTGTGGGCTGGTTTTCCACGCTACTGGTGGTCGCGCTTGTGACGGACGAGGCTCCGGCCTATGTCGTGCTTTTTCCGGCCAAGGGGCTGATCAGCAACTTGCCGGACGGCACGTCGATCCTTGCCGCGTCCAGCCTCAGCGTCACACTGACATCCGGGCAGCAGGGGTTTGCCAGCGCCTTGTATAAAAACGGTGCGCGGATTGTCCTGCCTGCTGGCCTGCGCGGGTGCCTGCCAATGCCAAAGGTTCAATAGGGTCAAGAGGCGCGACTAATTTCCATGACTTATGGAACTTGGCCTGACAGAGCCACGGATACCGGTCCTATTGCTGTATCGGTTCCCACCCCATTGATCTCAATTCCGCAATCACGTCCTCGGCATAGGCCGGGTTGCTGTGCACACGGGCAAGAACCCTGTCGACGGGAACGTTTGGCCACGCTCTTTCCAGCTCTGCCAGTTTGTCGCGCGCGTCATGGTCACGCCCCAGCGCCGACAAGGCTGCCGCATGATATGCGATCGAGGGCGCGCTCAGCGGGTCGCCGATATTGGCCGCCTGCTCGAACCGCTCGTCGGTAAGATCGAAGTTGCCCAGATGAAAATGCGCGGCCCCGGCAACATTTCTGTTGGCAAAACGCTGGTTACTGGAATCCTTGTACAAATCGCGCTCTGCCAGTTCCAACGCCTCTTCAAATGCTCCACTGAACAAAGCGACCGCGCCCAGAAAATCCAATGCATGGCCATCCTGCGCATCCAGCTGCGCCGCCCGTCGCCCAAATCGTAATGCCTGATCAAACTCGGCCTGCGAGAATTGCGCCCAACTCATGGCTGATTGGCTCCAGGCCTCGCCCGGTGCCAGCCGAATGGCTTCTTGCGCCATTTGAATCGCGGCGTCCCCATAATTCGGTCCGGCGGGATCAGGCGGCGATACAACGGCCAATGACGCCAACGCCTGCGCAGCCCCTGCATAGCCCCCGAAATAATCGGGATCGAGCGTGATGACCCGTTCAAAAACCGACAGAACCAATTCCTGCCTCGGTCTGTCGAAGATAGGAAAGATCATCCCGCGCGCCTGCTGGGCCAGATTGAACGCCTGCAAGGATGCTGGCGATTTGTCATAGATCGCGGCACGGCGCAGGATCTCGGTTGTATCAACGCCCGGCGACCCGGTCGCAACCTGCGGCTCTGGCAACGGTTCTGGCACAAGAACCGCTGCCAGAGCGGCACCAACAATCGCCCCGCCAGCAAATGTTGCAACCGGCAACATTGACCTGAACGATTTCTGGCGGGCGGTTTCGTTTGGCCGTACGCCTTTTGTTTCAAAACGCGGGCGATACCCCCCGCTGTCCAGATGCAGTTGCACCGGATCATCGCGGCCTGTGCCCTTGTAGTGAAGCTCAAGGATTTGCCGCAAACGGCGCGCATCGACGCGCACCACGTTTTCAGGATCGGGGCCGT
>JBPCWT010000192.1:0-27347 GCA_051009255.1 Ruegeria sp.
CGCCTAGTTCTCGCCCCAGAAATGCGAGGTCGCGCTGAGCCCGGAGCAGGATAAAGGTCATCGTAGGGTCCGCGACCCGGAAGGGGTTTTGCTCTAGTAGCGCGGCTTCGTCCCAGCCAAGTCGGCGACCCAGTTGAACCAGCCAGAGGTAACGATCATAGTCGTATTTCGTGGGTCGCATTGCTGGGTCTACATGGAACGTATCTCTCCGCGTGTATTCGCCGACCCCAACCGGGTCTATGCCGGCCATAGCTCCATCCCAGTCCGGCGTGTTGTCGCGCCCTGCTTCCCAAGGGTGGGTGATGCATACCGCTCCTTCATCAAGTCGCCAGTCCATAAACCACTGGTGCCATGCTTTCATTTTAGGAAAGAGCCCAGCCAAAACCGCGCGGCTTCCTTCAGGATCAATGTCGTAAATTCGGCGGGCAAAACTCGCCGCAACGGGAGGCTGGCTGATCCCGGACGAGGCGACAGGCCCCACGCCGCCCCAGACATCCGGACCAGGGAAGTAACCAGGATCTGGGCGGTGGAAAAGGATATGGGGGACCATTCCATTGTTCCATTGACCGGAAAACAGAGTCTCGATCTCACCCCAAGCACGCGGCACATCAAATGTCGCAAAGCCCCAAGCCGCAAAAGCGCTGTCCCAGTTCCATTGGTAGGGATAAAGGCCTGTAGTTGGGACTGTGTAACCACCGCGATCGTTCTCGCGCAGAATAGCGCGCGCTTGTTCGTCCATGTTTGGTTTCACTTGCGTGTTCATCCTTTCACGCTCCCTGCCGTAAGGCCTTTTGTCATGAATTTCTCCAATCCCAGGAACAACACCATGACTGGAACAGTTGCGATGACGGCGCCAGCCATCAGGTGTTCTCGAGGGATTTCCGAGCTGTTGAGCATGGCAACACCACGCGTCAGCGTGAATTTCGACGGGTCGTCCAACAACATGAAAGCAAGAAGGAACTCATTCCAGGCGATCATGAAGACATAGAGGCTGACAGAAGCAAGGGCGGGCAAGGCAAGTGGCAGAGTGATCTTCCAGATGACCTGCAGCCTGTTCAGCCCGTCCATCAGGCCCGCTTCTTCTACCTCCGCCGGAAGCCCTCGAAAATATCCCTGCAGCATGTAGAGAGCGACAGGGATCGTCGTGACGGGATATATCAAGATGATGCCGATCACAGTGTTGCGCAGCCCGGTGATGGAAAACGCGATGTAAATCGGTAGCGCAAGCACAATCATTGGCACCATGTAGATTAGCAGGATCGACCGCGAGAAAGCCTTCTGCCCTCCAAACCGTAGCCGTGCTACCGCGTAGGCTCCTGGGATCGAGAAGGCGAGTGTGATGAGTACTGTCAGCACCGAGACGTAAAAGCTTGTCCACATGTAAGTCCCAAAGCCAAAATCGCGAAAAAGTTCGTGATAGCTGCGGAACAATGCCCAACCCTTGTCGAGATCAAGCGAGAAATCGAGCGGGTTCTGAAGCAGCGCCGACTGCGACTTCAGCGATGTCATTACCATCACGTAGAACGGGATCAGCACGATTGCGGTGAAAAAGATATATCCAAATCCAGTCAGAAACCGGATCCAGGCTTCTTCCATTTCGTGACGTGAAAGTCGCCCAACGGGGACGTCATTCATAATCGCCACCGTCGACCAACCCATCATCAGCGCCAAACCGACTGCCGCCACGCTCTCTGATAGCGATGAGCTTTCCATGACCATTGGACCGAAGCCGACAATAGTGAGCGCGAAGACCGAAATGGCAATGATCGCGATCTTGATTCGCTTTTCTTGTTCAACGGCCGCAGCTAGGCCAGACGCTGCGCCCACGATCAGAGCGATTGTTAGCACTGGGCGGAAAGCGTCGCCGGTTGCAAAAGACATCGTGACTGAGACTGTCGTTGCCAGGATAATGAGCCAGAGTGCCCCAATCAGGGGTCCGGTTACATAACCGTGCCGCAGGAAACTCATAGTCCTTCCTCCCGGCTAATAAATCTAAAGAAGAAAAAGCTGAACGCGAGCAAACAACCAAAAATGACAACGGCCACTGCGGCACCGGCCCCGATATTGGAAATCGCAAATGCTTGTTCGTAGACATTCACCGTCAGCGTACGCGTTCCAGCGTTCCCGCCAGTCAAAAGGAAGATATCGTCGAATTTGTTGAACGTCCAAATGAAGCGCAGGAGGAACAAGACCGACAGTATTCCCAGCAGCATCGGCAAACTCAGATACCAGAACTTCTGGAACGGCGAAGCCCCGTCCATGTCGGCCGCCTCGTACATGTCCATGTCAATCGACTGCATCCGCGCAAGGATGAAAAGGAAACTTAACGGGAAATACCGCCAGATTTCAAAGACGGTCACCATAATCAGGGCAAGTGGTCTTTGGCCGAAAAAATTAATCGCTTCACTCGTCACGCCCATTTGTAGCAACAAGGCGTTCGCCGAGCCCGAGAAAGGGTCAAAAAGGTTCACCCATGTGAACGCCACCGCGATAACCGGCGCGACGTAGGGAAACAGATAAAGTCCTCGCAGAACGCCCTGGCCGCGGAAGCTCTTGTTCAAGAGCAACGCCGCAAACAGCCCGAGCAACAGCGCACCAACAGTGCCTACTACCGTGTAAAAAATCGTCACCCACATCACAGTCCAAAACTCGTCACCATCGAAGACTCTGGCAAAATTTTCCAACGTGAAGTCCGAGTTTGTAAGGATAGAATCCGCCTCGCCGCGCACTTTTGGTTCGGATCCTTCTGCGACCTCTTCGGCGACGTCCTCATCCACTCCGTCGGCGAGCATGACCGGAACACGCAGGCGCTCGTTGTAACCCGGCTCCAATGTTCCGAGGTCACAGGAAAAGACGTTTCCATCGAGCTCACAGCCGGTCGGAAGATCACCAGTCACTATTAGGGCCTCGGGCCACGTGTCGTGGATAAAAACGTTCGTGATCTCGGTGTCCTGGCTAGAGTTGCGCAAGCGATATTCGATCCGCATTTCATCACCAGAACCGCGCAGACTTTCGCTCAGGATAGGCGCGGGAGGACGCAGATCAGCAAGCCCGATAGGTTTGAAGCTAATCCAAAAAATCGAAAGAAGTGGCACAATCACGACGAGCGATACGATGGTAATCGTTGGTAACAGCAAGGACCACGCAAGGCGCGCTTCACGTTTTTCAAGCGGGCCGCGACCTTTTGGGGGAAATGCGACGCTCATCACGCCCTCCGATCAGCAGAAAATCTGGACGGTTTTCCTGCCCCGGAAAGCGGGACTGGGGCAGGAAAAAAAGCATATCTTACTTTATGTCGCCCAGCTGTTCGTTCATTGCGGCGACAGCGGCAGCAGCATCAATCTCACCGTCGATATACTGACGCACAACGCGGTTGATCACCTGACTGTTGATCATTTTGGATGCGAGGCCCAATTGACCTTCCGCCACACCCCAACGCTGAGCGACGTCCAACCCACCGACAATCTCGTCTATCATGGCTTGATCGTAAAGGTCACCAAGCGGTGCTTTACGGTCAACTCCAACGGGCAACATCGCCCACGCTTCCGAGAACTTCGCTGGCTCGTCTGCCGTTCCACGGCGCACTGGAAACTTGCCTTCAGGCGCAATCGAAAGCGTCTGAGTGTAACCGTCATCCATCGAGAACTTTACGAAGTCCATTGCAAGGTCAGTGTCAGCATCGTTGGTGATCCCGAAATAGCGAACGTCACCCCATGCGGCCCCATCCGGGTTGGATGGACCTGAGAAGTTCGTCACGATACCGGTCTTGGAAGCCAGCTCTGACGAGGTAGGGTCGTCGCTGATCGTGGGCGGAGCACTGTCACGCAGACCTGCAAGCTCATCAAGAATGAACGGCGACCAGATGATCATCGCTGCTTGCCCGGCAAAGTACAGCTCACGCGATTGCTGCCAGAATAGCTCGCCGGGAGGGGAGGCTTCTGCAATTGCCTTGTAGAAGTCGAGGACTTCCGTTGTCGCTGCCAGGTCAAGTTCGGCAGCCCCGCCTGAATCTACAGGAGAGACACCATTGGCCAGGAAAACATGTTCCAAAACCTGAGACATGAAGTTCTCGTCTACCTTGGTTGCAGCCACAAAACCGTACATTTCGGGTGGATTGTGAAGAGCTTCGAGGGCGGCAACAACGTTTGCATAGGATGTCGGAGCTTCAAGGCCTGCTTCCGCAAATTTATCAGCGCGGTAAACTATCATTTGTGTCCAGCCATCGACTGGAACCGATGCCACACCGTCTTGCACGGCCGCCATTGCCAACGGCCCAGGGGCAAAAGTGCTTTCACCCAAAGCTTCAACAACCTCTGTAGCTGCTTCTGTGTCCAGAATACCGGCTTCTGCCCATGGCAGCGCGTACTGCAGCGGGTGGTAAATTACATCTGGCAAATCACCCGCCGCGAAAGCTGCGGTTGCACGTGTTCCAAGGTCGGATTCAGTCACTGGGATCACCTCAACCGAGGCCCCGGTTGCGGCCTCAAATTGAGCGGCCATATCCTGCTGCTTGGCAAGTCGATCGGGTTGTTCTTCCGTCGTCCAGAAGCGGATTGTATCTGCGCTTACCGCGCCCGCTGACAGAACAATCGCAAGCGCTGCACTGGCAAGAAGTTTGGTCTTGGTCTGAAATGTCATTTTAGTTCCTCCCATGAAACATCAGAAAATTGATTATTTTTTAGACGCTGCGCCAATTCAGCAGGCGTCAGTCGTGGTGGTCGGTCTGAACCCCGCTCAACGAGCGTTGCCGGTGCCAATTCGCGAAGTTCTTCGGGCGCGGTGCCCCTGATGCGCTTGATCAACAAGGTTGCAAGGCGTTCGCCCGCCTGACGGCTGTTTACGGCAAACGTAGTCAGGCCGGGATCGGCGTAGGCGCCTTCGGGCACTCCGTCATAGGCGATCACCGAAATATCCGCGCCGATCCGCAATTGAAGATCGCGTGCGGCACGATAGGCTCCTAGCGCGGCACGATCGACCGCGAATGTGATTGCGGTCGGCGGTTCAGGCAGGGCCAGCAAAGCGCGCGTAGTTGCGTCCCCGCTTCGACGTGTTAGCGCCGGTGCGCCAACCAGTTCACGGTCGAAGGGGATGCCGGCGGCCTGCAGCCCCTCGCGATATCCCTTGATCCGTAACTTTGAATATGTGTATTCGGCGCCTCCCGGAACATGTGCGATACGGGTATGACCAAGGCTCGCTAGACGCGTCGTAGCGGCGCGCATCGCGTCTTCGCCCTTAATGTCATACCAGGCGCATCCCGTTGAATCCCCGGTTCGACCAAACATGATGAATGGTACATTCTGAGCGCGTAGTGTTTCCACGCGACCGTCACGCAACAATGTACGCGGCAAAATAAAACCGTCGGCCTTGTGCTCGTCAACGAGACGCGACAATGTTTTGCGCACCCCTTCTTCGCTTTCGGCGGTTGCAATAGTGATGGTCCAGTTTTCGTCACTTGCGGCTTGGGTGATACCAGCAATAAAATCTGCAAGAAACGGACGTGCGCTATCTTCGTCGTCGATCTGCAAAACCAGACCGAGCGACCGAACGCGCCCCGTGCGAATGGCCTGCGCATGACTTAGCGGTCGATAGCCAAGACGTTCGGCTGCGCGACTGACCCGCAGGCGTGTAGCGTCGGAGATATCCGGATAGCCATTGAGCGCGCGGCTGACCGTGCTTTTTGTAACTCCCAGATCGTCGGCGACATCCGCGATCGTAACCCGGTGACGTCCGCCAGTCGGCCTGGTAGCAACCGAGGTTGCATTGCCAGTCTGCAAAATCTTTCCTCCCTTTGAAATGCTAGGAAAGCCACCGAAACCGGTTTCGGCAAGGGATTTTGACAAAACTGTAGCAAAAAGTGCTAAGTTCTCTGTGCTTTCCTGGTCCTAAGCACCACAGATGCGGTGGGCTTGAAAACAACTCTGAAAGACACCAAGCTGATGCTGATCGATCAACAGAACGCCAAGGGTGGTCTTCTGGGCAAACAACTTGAAGCCGTTGTGGTTACCCGTTCTTTGTTATTCGAGCGACCCCAGTTCTCTACGTGCTGCCTTGTAGGATGCAAAACGATCCGCCACGATCTCTTCGGCACAACCATGTCGCTTCATCAGTTTCTTAAGGAATTTCAATGCTGCAGCTTTGTTTCTGCGCTTCATGACGACAGCTTCGAGCACCTCACCCTCGTCGACCACCACCCTTACAGATTAGTGCGCAAGAGGATTTCGATCCTGATCCGCTCTTGAGGACCAGCAGAGCGCCGTTTATCGACGATACCCTTTAATCGTCTGATGGCGCTGCGCACCAAGTGGCCAGAATCTTGAGCGACCAAGCCGTCGAGTTTGCCAGTTCGAAGTGCGTTGACGGTGAAAGGTGTGCGTTCGTGTGCGATTTTGACTATGTCATCCGAGAGGTTATGGCTTTCGATTTTCTGAAGTGGAACACGCGCTTCTGAAGACATCACATAAATTCCGACAACATCGCTGTGGGCGGCGAGTGTTGCGGCGATGACCTGCTCGGCACGCTCTTGGTTCCCGTAAGTCTCCAGCGACGGGAGAGCGCGGATTTCCGGAAAACGACTGTTGATCTCTCGGTCGAAACCGAGCCGCCGCTCCATGCTGTCACGAGAATTCATGCTCTCGGCTATCACCATTACTGATCCCCTTCGGCCGCCCAGGAATTGACCCAACAGCAAGGCGGCTGTAGCGCCGGCAGAGCTATTGTCGACACCAACCCAATCTGTGTTCAAAGGGGCTTGGTTGGAAATGAAAGGTAGAGAAGCAATGTTGCGTTCTTGAAGCCGCATGATTGCGTCACGCACTTGTGGGGTTTCAGGAGCCATAATGGCGACCCCCGTGACATCAACTGACTTTAACGAGGCGAGGTACGCGCTGATGCTATGAGGGTCGTTTTCGTCAATGTGGTGAATGTCGCACCAAATGCGATCTGCGGCGAACAGATCGTTGGCCTCCTCGATCCGTGTGACGATTTCCTGCAGGAACTGGTCCCCTGACTTCGGAAGTGCGAAGACAAACCGATAGCTCTGCGATTTTGCGAGGTTGGCTGCCTGAACGTTGCGGACGAATCCTAGTTCCTCGATGGCCTTGTTTACACGATCAACGGTGTCCTTACGTACGCCAACGCGCCCGTTGAGGACCCGATCAACCGTCGCTCGACTGACGCCAGCGGCCTTTGCCAGATCTTTGGTTGTCGGGTGCAGGATCGGTCTTGGAATCGTACGGCTTTTCATTTTTGTCATTTTATCAGGCTCTTATGCCTTTTGAAGGTATGTGTTTTCATCGTGCAACGCCATGGACTTAACAGATTTTGAGGCACGTGTCTCAAAAAATCCTTGCTTTGAGGCACGTGTCTCATTAGCAATTTACATATTCATCGGCGCGGCGAGGGGGCCGGGCTGACAGACTTCCTGGGAGGAAACATCCAATGAAGACGAATCTAATGATGACCGCTGCCGCAAGCGCGGCGCTGATGACAGGCTTTGCAACAGCCGCCGCAGCCGAGGATTTGACGTTGTGCTGGGCCGCATGGGATCCAGCGAATGCACTGATTGAGCTGAGCAAAGATTTTGAGGCGCAATCCGGTCACAACATGAGCTTTGAATTCGTGCCGTGGACCAGCTTTGCGGACCGCATGCTGAACGAGTTGAACTCGGGTGGTCAACTGTGTGACCTGATGATCGGCGACAGCCAGTGGATCGGTGGTGGCGCGGAAAACGGCCACTACGTCAAGCTGAACGAATTCTTTGATGCTAATGGAATCACGATGGATGATTTCATTCCAGCAACTGTGACCGGCTATGCAGAATGGCCCAAGAACACGCCAAATTACTATGCCTTGCCCGCATTTGGCGATGTGGTCGGCTGGACATACCGGAAAGATTGGTTTGACCGCCCAGAGCTTCAGGCTGAGTTTATGGACACATACGGTCGCGCGCTGGATGTTCCCGCTTCGCTGGAAGAGCTCAAAGACATTGCGCAGTTCTTCCAAGGTCGCGATATCGACGGCACAACGGTCTACGGTGCCGCAATTTATACCGAGCGCGGATCCGAGGGGATTACGATGGGTGTCACCAACGCCTTGTACAATTACGGCTTCCAGTACGAAAATCCAGAAAAACCCTATGATCTTGAAGGGTTTGTAAATTCTGACGGTGCCGTTGCTGGTTTAGAATTCTACAAAGAATTGTATGATACGTCGGTCCCACCAGGTTCTTCGAACTGGTACATGGGCGAAAACATCGATGCCTACAGATCTGGTCAAGTCGCCATGCAGATGAACTTTGCGTTCATTTGGCCGGGCGTTGAAGCAGATGAGAATGTTGGTGGTGGCAAATCCGGTTACTTCCCTAACCCCGCCGGACCGGCGGGCCAGTTTGCGCAGTTGGGCGGCCAAGGCATCTCTGTCGTTGCCTATTCGGAAAAGCAAGACGCGGCGTTGGAATATATTCAGTGGTTCGCGCAACCTGAAGTTCAGGCCAAATGGTGGGAATTGGGCGGTTATTCAGCTCTTAAGGCTGTTGTTGAAGACCCAGGATTTGCGACCAGCCAACCTTACGCACAGACCTTCCTCGACTCAATGGCGATCGTAAAGGATTTCTGGGCGGAACCCGCTTACGCTGACCTGCTGCTACCCATGCAAGAGCGCGTCCACAATTACGTCGTAGCGGGCGAAGGCTCTGCCGAGGATGCACTTAACGGCCTTGTCCGTGACTGGGTTGAAGTCTTCGAAGACGAAGGCAAGCTCTGAGCACCTACTGTCGGGCGGATGCATATTGCGCCCGACACTTCCTTCCCGGTTAAACTGCGTTCAGTGGGACTGGGAAAGTCACTTCAAGCGACCAATTCCCATGACCGCCCGCATTTGGAGCGGCTTGGAAAGGACTGACTAATGACCGGCAGCCCCATCGAAAAGATTGCAGTCAAAACGCCAATTGAGGTTGCCCGCAAAATCAAGGGCCTGTCCGACCGAACAATCGCTTGGCTTTTTGTCGCGCCGACGATCTTTCTTTTGCTTGCAGTGAACATCTTTCCGTTAATCTGGACGATTCGGTTGAGTTTTACCAACTACCGGGTGAATCGCCCGAACCGCGAAGTGGAATGGGTCGGGCTGCGCAACTACGAACGTATCCTCAACGATCCTGATATCTGGAACACGATGCAGGCGACGGCGCATTTTCTAATCTGGACACTTGTTCTGCAAGTTTTAATCGGCTTCACGCTTGCGTATCTGGTCAATAAGAAATTCAAAGGCAATGACCTTTGGACGACCATTATTGTGTTTCCAATGATGCTGTCTCCGGCGGTTGTAGGCAACTTTTGGACCTTCCTGTATCAGCCGCAAATTGGTCTTTTTAATTACGCAGTGACCTTTGTCACGGGCGGCGATCCGGCGGATTTCTCAATGATCGGGGATGTGCACCTTGCCCCTTGGGCCATCGTGATCGCCGATACGTGGATGTGGACACCCTTTGTGATGTTGATCTGCCTGGCGGGGTTGCGATCAATCCCCGACAGCATCTATGAGGCCGCCGAGTGCGATCGTGCGAGCAAGTGGCGTCAATTCTGGACGATAACAATTCCGATGGCTTTGCCTTTCTTGATGCTGGCGGTGCTCTTCCGAGGGATTGAAAATTTCAAGATGTTCGACCTTGTGGTCCAGCTGACTGGTGGGGGTCCCGGTAACACTACAACATTGACGTCGATTGATCTTAAACGTGAAGCCTTTGAAAAATGGCGCACCGGCTATTCTTCCGCCTATGCCGTTATCCTGTTTGTCACGGTGTTTGGACTTGCCTCGATCTACGTCAAGGCTCTCAACAAGGTGAAAGAAAGATGAGCTTTTCAGTGACAGAGCCGACCCAAGGCACCAAATGGTTTGCGGGCATCGCAGTGGTCGCCTACGCGGTTATCACGATCATACCGCTGTTGTGGATCATCGCGACGGGCTTTAAATCGCCCACGGATTCCATCGCCTATCCCCCTGTTGTGGTGTTTGAACCGACACTGGAAGGCTACGTGAACTTGTTCACGGATCGCACCCGCGCAACGGATCAAATGTTGGAAGACGCCGGGCCGCCCGAAACTTGGTATGACGAGATTGCACACTCGCGTGGTACGGTGATCAGCGGCCCTTCGCGCTATGGTGAGCGGTTCCTGAATTCTGTCATCATCGGTTTCGGTTCGACCGCGCTGTGTATGGTTCTGGGCACGATGGCTGCCTACGCGTTCAGCCGGTTCAAAGTTCCACTGAAAGACGACCTGCTGTTCTTTATTCTGTCGACACGGATGATGCCGCCGATTGCCGTTGCGATTCCTATCTTCCTGATGTTCCGCAATCTAGGTCTGAATGACACGCACCTTGGCATGATCTTGCTTTATACGGCTGTGAATCTGTCCCTTTCGGTTTGGTTGCTCAAAGGTTTTATCGACGAAATTCCGACTGAATATGAAGAAGCCGCTCTGATCGATGGTTACACCCGCTTTCAAGCATTCTACAAAGTTGTGCTTCCTCAGGCGACCACGGGCATAGCCTCAACTGCAATCTTCTGCTTGATCTTTGCGTGGAACGAATATGCATTCGCCGTCTTGCTCACCTCGGGCACGGCCCAGACGGCACCCCCATTCATCCCCAACATTATTGGCGTGAACGGCAAGGATTGGCCCGCGGTTGCAGCAGGCGCCACGATATTCTTGGTGCCGGTGATGGTCTTTACGGTCCTTTTGCGCAAGCACCTGCTGCGAGGGATTACATTCGGAGCAGTGCGAAAATGAGCAATTTTGTCGAAGGCCTTTTGCGGTTGCGCCGAGGCCCGTGGGAGATGGTCGCCTCGATCCTCATCGCAGTTGGAGTGTTTATGCTGATGCAGCCGTTCGCATTGGGCGTCTACACCTACTCCTTCATTGTCACGCTTGTCGGCACGTTGATGTTCATCATCGTCAGCCATTTTCCGGAATAAACGCATGGCCCAGATTAGAATTGAAAACGTGCGTAAGGACTTCGGTAGTTTCACCGCTGTGAAGTCCTCAAGCTTTACCATCGAAGATGGCGAGTTTTTCATGCTGCTTGGCCCCTCAGGCTGCGGCAAGACCACTACCCTGCGGATGATGGCGGGGCTGGAATTGCCCACAAAGGGTGAGATTTACATCGATGGCGAAGAAGTCGGCATGAAACCCGCCAGCCAACGCGACATTGCCTTCGTATTTCAGATGTTCGCGCTCTATCCGCATATGAACGTGCGCAAGAACATCAGCTATCCGCTGAAGAGTCAGGGCATGCCGGGTGCAGCGATCAAACAAAAGGTAGGCGAGATCGCAGAGATTTTAGGCATCACAGACATTTTGGATCGCCCAGTCGGCGGTCTGTCTGGTGGGGACCGTCAGCGCGTTGCCCTGGGGCGGGCCATCGTGCGGGACCCAAAGGCATTCTTTATGGACGAGCCTTTGGGCGCGCTGGACGCCGAATTTCGCGAACATATGTCGGAGGAGCTGCGCGCCCTGCACGACCGAATGAACGCGACTACGGTTTATGTCACGCACGATCAATTGGAAGCCATGCAGATGGGCGACAAGATTGTTGTGATGAACCACGGCGTTGTTGAGCAATTTGGCGTGCCACAAAATATCTACGATTGGCCTGCGACCAAATTCGTAGCCGAATTCATCGGCTCACCCCCGATGAACTTTCTTGACTTCCAGGGCATGGCCGGGGCGGGCGAGACCACGGTTTCGCTCGGCGACACTACTTTTAATATTCCCCGCCTGATTGACGGCGAAAACGGTGCTCTGACCTTTGGCGTCAGGCCGGAACACATCCGGTTGGACGACGGCGCGGCCTATCGTGGCGCGGTGACAGCGGTGGAGTATCTGGGAACCACCCAAATCATCACGCTGAACACAGCCAACGGCATAGTCAAAGTCCGCGCGTCGTCGTCTCAAGTCGTGAAGGTCGGCGAGAAAACGGGCCTGTCTTTTGATCCGCGCACCGTCACGATTTTTGACGCCGAAACGGGCCGCGCGCTCAGAAGCGAAGCAAATGCAGGAGTGCTTGCTAATGGCTGAAGTTACTTTAACAGGCGTTTCAAAATCCTTTGGCGACGACATCGCGCTAGAAAACCTAACGGTGACGGTGCCTGACGGTTCCTTCGTCGTGCTGCTTGGGCCAACAGGGGCCGGTAAGACAACGACGCTTCGTATGGTATCGGGCCTGGACAAACCTGACAGCGGGACCGTGAAAATCGGTGGGCGGGATACAGCAGGGATGACACCAGCGCAGCGGGACGTGGCAATGGTGTTCCAGCAATACTCGCTCTATCCCCACCTGACAGTGCGCGAGAACCTAGAATTCCCGTTGAATTCGCCTGTGCTCCGCACGCCTAAGGCCGAAATCGACCGTAAAGTCGGTGAGGTCGCAGAGGTCCTGCAAATCAGCCACAAGCTGAATAACAAAGCGACTCAATTGTCCGGTGGAGAGATGCAACGCGTCTCTATCGGGCGCGCGCTCGTGCGCAATCCATCTGTCTATCTTATGGACGAGCCGCTAAGTTCACTGGACGCGAAATTGCGGGCGGATTTGCGCGTTGAACTCAAAAACATTCAGGCGAATTCTGGCGCAACGCTGATTTACGTGACCCACGATCAGATCGAAGCCATGACAATGGCGACCCATGTAGGCGTCTTGGACAACGGGAGGTTGGTCCAGTTCGGAAGTCCGCGCGAGATCTATGAGAACCCTGTCAGCGTTTACGCCGCCAGCCGTCTGGGCCAGCCACGCATCAACGTCCTGCCCGCAGAGATCTTTGGCGGCGCGCCTGCTGCTGCCAAGACAATTGGCCTCAGACCAGAACATATCGTTCAAGGCGAAGGTGAAGACAGCATGGTAAAGCGCGTTGAACATCTGGGCGATCAAACACGCCTGCATCTGTCGTTCAAAGATCAAGAACTTATCACCGTCACGGACGCGCATACGCAGCTTCAATACGGTGACATCGTAAAAATTCGACCAGAGAATCCATACTATTTCGACGCTGCTGGTGCACGTGTTGAATGACCGGGGGAACCAGATGAAACAGTTTATCAACAATAAAGAGAATATCGTTACCGAAGCGATCGACGGCACAATTGCGGCTTCTGGCGGGGCTTTGACTCGGCTTGATGGTTACCCCCATATCCGGGTCGTCGTCCGCAACGATTGGGACAAATCCAAGGTCGCATTGGTGTCGGGGGGCGGCTCGGGTCATGAACCTGCACACGCGGGGTTTGTCGGACAAGGGATGCTAACAGCGGCGGTCTGCGGAGATGTCTTTGCGTCTCCGTCCGTTGATGCGGTGCTTGCTGGTATACTCGCTGTCACTGGGCCAGCAGGATGCTTGTTGATTGTGAAAAACTATACCGGCGACCGCTTGAACTTTGGACTCGCGGCAGAACGCGCCCGCGCCTTTGGCCATAAGGTCAGCATCGTGATCATTGACGATGATGTCGCCCTTCCAGATCTGCCACAGGCGCGTGGCCTCGCGGGCACCTTGTTTGTGCACAAGATTGCCGGGGCAATGGCTGAAAATGGCGCGAACCTTGAGGCCTGCGCCTTGGCTGCAGAACGGGTCATCAAAGCGAGCCGCAGCATTGGCATGTCGCTTGACACCTGCACAGTGCCTGGTTCGCTGAAGGAAGACCGTATTCCGTCCGGGATGGCCGAATTGGGCTTGGGTATTCATGGCGAAGCGGGCGTCGAGCAAATTGCATCGAAGGGCGCAAGAAACGCTATGACTCAGGTCGTTGAAAGGCTGTCAGCCACAATGCCCAAGACGCCGCATGTAGCACTTCTGAACAACTTGGGCGGTTCTTCCGTGCTAGAGATGTCGGTGCTGGCAAACGACCTGTTTGTGACGCCAATAGGTGAGGACATCAAACTATTGATCGGGCCGGATGCAATGATGACGGCGCTAGACATGCATGGTTTCTCCCTTTCAGTAATGGAGTTGTCAGATGGCGACGAAGCGCTCTTGAAGCAGCCTGTCGCAGCCCCCGGATGGCCTGGCTGTGTTTCGGTTCAAACCACTGTTACGTTGCCCTTGCCAGATGGCCTTTCGCCAATCCGTGCGCCTGCGTCACCGCACTCCGAAACGAAAGCGTTTCTAATTGACTGCTGCGACGTTCTGATCGCCTCAGAAGCGGATTTGAACCTGCTGGATGCAAAATCAGGTGACGGTGACACGGGGTCAACACTGGCCTCCGCCGCGCGCGCGCTGATCGAAGCGATGGACAGTTTGCCGCTCGCCGATCACACCCAGCTCTATCGTGCGATTGGGCTAGAACTTAGCCAGACCATGGGAGGATCATCAGGGGTCTTGTTGGCGATCTTCTTTGCGGCCGCAGGTGATGCATCCTCTTCGGGGATGCCGATGCGCAAAGCGCTAATTGCCGGGTTAGATCGCATGCGTCAAATTGGTGGAGCAAACCTAGGCGACAGAACAATGATCGACGCACTTGCACCTGCACTCGAGTCTTTGAAAAACGGGCTTGAACCGGCAGCGTTGGCCGCACGCAAAGGAGCGAACTACACTGCTACTATTACGAAGGCCAAGGCAGGACGTGCATCTTATATTAGTGCGGATCAACTGGAAGGGCACGCCGATCCTGGCGCAGAAGCTGTCGCGCGCCTGTTCGAACATCTGGCCGGTTAGATTGCGGAATTTGAATTCCGACCAAGCGCCACATAAATCGAACCGGTGCTAGAACAATTGGGACGGCTTTATAGCGGCTATGCACATTTCCGAAACCAGACATTCGTCGCGACACAGGAGAAAGGTAATATGGGCTCGAAGTAGTCATTTGCTGCGCTCTGGTGGAATGACTGTTTCGCGAACCAAGCAGCCATTCTGATTACGAGCTTTTCCAACTAAATATCGCAGCACACAAAAACACAGAGGTTCTCTCTCTTCAGCATCACGTCTCACTCTGCTTGGATATTCAAGGAATCTAAGTGCTTTCCGGTACTTTCAGGCCTCCAATTTGCACTAACCGATCCACAATCGCCTCGATCCCATCCCTGTTGCGTAACGACGAAAAATAGTAGGGTCGCCCTTTGCGCATTCTTTTGGCGTCCCGGTCCATGACGTCCAGCGAAGCCCCAACATGCGTGGCAAGATCGGTTTTGTTGATAACAAGAATGTCGGATTTTGTAATTGCCGGGCCGCCCTTGCGGGGTATTTCCTCACCTGCCGCTACATCGATCACATACAGCGTCAAATCTGCCAGTTCTGGGCTGAAAGTGGCGGACAGATTGTCGCCACCGCTTTCAATCAAAACAACATCCAAATCAGGATGGCGTGCCTGCATTTCAGCAACAGCCGCCAAATTGATCGAAGCGTCCTCGCGGATCGCAGTGTGCGGGCAGCCGCCTGTTTCAACACCGATGATCCGGTCTCTGGGAAGGATTTGCATGCGCATCAGGGCTTCAGCGTCCTCTTGCGTGTAAATGTCGTTGGTGATGACACCAACGGAGCAGACATCGCGCAAGGCTTCTGACAAGGCGGCAGTCAGGGTGGTTTTTCCTGCTCCGACTGGGCCACCGATGCCCACTCGAAGGGGACCGTTCATACTGCTCATGTTCGAAAAATCCTTGAATATTGTGTTTCGTGTTTCATGGACGCGATATCGGACATGAAAGCGGTTGAGCTTAGTTCATCCAACCCAGCCTGTACTGCCGTGTCCGCAATGCTTGAACACAGCAGTGTCAGATCTCGGATTAACCGCTGAGCATCGGTCTGTCCCAAGGGGACAAGGCGGGTTGCACAGGCCACAAGGTTGCTCAGGAAAGCCTGCAGAAATAGTTGGGCTGTCAAAGAGAGTGGCAGGTTTTGAAGTCGCGCTGCTCGTCCGACGGCTACAGGATAAGTGTATTGGGCCAGCTCCAGTCCCCAGACATCGCCAGTGATAGACCCAAAGGCCTGTCCCAGCAGGTGGGTTTCCTTTTCCCTTTCAAACGAAGCGCAAAACGCCCGTGCGATCGCGTCAACGTCGTGAAGCTCGTCATTAGTGGCAGAGTGGAATGCTGCGGCAAGAAACAAGACATCATTCCAGCCTGATCCATGTTCCAGCACATCTGAAACCCAGGCTTTGGTGCCCTGGGAACTGGCCACAGACCCGTCTTCAATCGCTGCCTCTAACCCATGAGAATAGGCAAACCCGCCTACGGGGTAGGTCGGGGACAGCCACTGAGTCAGCGTCAGAATATCGGCATTAGTGGGCGTGGCCATGGGTCCTGCCGTGGCCATAAGCCCCGCCTTCGGGTGTAAAAGGTTCAACGACTTCGCGAATATCGGCGCCCAGTTTCAGTAGCATGTCACGGATAACGTGGTCGTGCTGAATCAAAAGTCTGTCGGTTTCAATTTGGCAGGGTGTGTGCCGGTTTCCGATATGCCAGGCCAATTGCAATAGATTGCAACCTCTGACCTCCAGCAGTTTTTCGGAGGCCGCAATGACCTCGATTTCGCGCCCATCCTCAAGTATTAAAACCCCCCCATGATCCAGTGATTTTGTCTGAGCCAGATCGACCAAGAAGGCCTCTCCGTCGTCAGTGGCAAGCATCTTGCGGCGCAGAAATCGACCGTCATAATCCAATGACACTTGCCCATGCGCCTGGGTATGGGGGTGATCGTTATAAATGCGAGCGGTTTTTGTCGCGGTGGCCATCGGACCCTCCTTTTGTCTCAGAACATGAAATAGCGCTGCGCCATCGGCAACACTTCGGCAGGCTGGCAGGTTAGCAATTCGCCATCAGCCCGCACTTCGTAAGTTTCCGGATCAACTTCGACATGAGGTGTCGCGTCGTTCAATCGCAGATCCTTCTTGCCGATTTTGCGTGTATTGCGCACGGCGACAGTCTGTTTTGCCAACCCTATTTTTTCCCCGATCCCGATTTCTTGCGCGGCCTGGGAAACAAATGTGACCGCCGAGTTTTCGACCGAGCGCCCATAAGCCCCAAACATCGGGCGGCTGTATACCGGCTGCGGTGTCGGGATAGACGCATTGGGGTCACCCATTTGTGCGCACGCTATTGTGCCACCCAAAAGAACCATCTCGGGCTTCACCCCAAAAAAGGCTGGGTTCCACAAGACCAAGTCAGCGCGTTTGCCTTCCTCAATGCTTCCGATTTCATGGCTCAACCCGTGCGCGATAGCCGGGTTGATTGTGTATTTGGCTATATAGCGTCGAACGCGAAGGTTGTCGTTGTCTCCGGTTTCCCCGGGCAGTCGGCCACGCTGTTTTTTCATCTTGTCAGCAGTTTGCCAGGTGCGGATCAAAACCTCGCCAACTCGGCCCATCGCCTGACTATCCGAGGCGATAATACTGAACGCGCCCATATCATGCAGGATATCTTCGGCTGCGATTGTTTCACGCCGGATGCGGCTTTCGGCAAAAGCCACGTCCTCGAGGATGGATTTGTCGAGGTGGTGGCAAACCATCAGCATGTCGAGATGCTCTTCAACCGTATTCACTGTAAATGGCCGCGTTGGATTGGTCGACGACGGCAAAACAAAGTTTTCGCCACAAATCTTGATGATGTCCGGTGCGTGTCCACCACCCGCGCCCTCGGTATGGAAGGCATGGATTGTACGGCCTTTCATGGCCTTGACGGTGTTTTCCACAAAGCCGGATTCGTTCAAAGTATCCGTGTGGATCATCACTTGAACATCCATTGCATCGGCGACCGACAGGCAGCAATCAATAGCAGCAGGAGTTGTGCCCCAATCCTCGTGTAGTTTCAGGGCGCAAGCCCCGGCATTAACCTGCTCCTCCAACGCTGCGGGCAACGAGGCGTTGCCCTTGCCCGCGAAGGCGAGGTTCATCGGAAATGCGTCCGCCGCCTGCAACATTCGACTGATATGCCAAGGCCCGGGGGTGCAGGTTGTGGCCAGCGTGCCGTGCGCTGGGCCAGTGCCGCCGCCCAGCATAGTGGTAAGGCCGGAATGCAGTGCATCCTCGATCTGTTGAGGACAAATGAAGTGAATATGGCTGTCGAAACCGCCTGCGGTCAGGATGCGCCCTTCGCCTGCTATTGCTTCTGTCCCCGGGCCGATAATGATATCGACGCCTGGCTGAGTGTCAGGGTTTCCGGCTTTTCCGATCTTGGCAATCCGTCCGTCTTTCAGCGCCACATCCGCCTTGTAGATGCCTGAGTAATCCACGATCAGCGCATTGGTGATGACCGTGTCAACCGCCCCTTCGGCGCGAGTGACTTGAGATTGGCCCATGCCGTCTCTGATTACCTTGCCGCCGCCGAATTTTACCTCTTCGCCATAGACTTCCTCGCGGTGGCCCGTTTCGCTGAACCGTGCCCTTGTCGCGCGATCGACGATCAGATCATTTTCAACTTCGATTATCAGGTCAGTATCCGCAAGGCGCACTTTATCGCCAGTTGTCGGACCGAACATTGCTGCATAATCACTCCGACTGATCTTGCCCGGCATTTTTCAAAGCCCCCATGATATGCATGTTGAAGCCATAGATGTGCCGTCGTCCGTCATACGGTACAAGCATCACCTCCCGCAGCTGTCCCGGCTCAAAGCGTACGGCTGTACCGGCCGGAATATCCAAACGCATCCCTAGCGCGGTGTAGCGATCAAAATCCAAGGCAGTGTTTGCCTCGGCAAAATGGTAATGGCTTCCGACTTGCACCGGTCGATCGCCCGTATTGGCGACAACAATCAGTCGAGTGCTGCGTCCGGCGTTAAGTGTTAGCATGCCCTCAGCAGGAATGATCTCTCCGGGGATCATTTAGACGGCTTCAACAGATACATAACAGCGACCAAGGCGAACAAAGCCAGCCCAGCGAACAGCGCGACATAGTCAGAGCCATGGACATGAGCATGGGCATCTGTGTGGGCCAAAGCTGGGCTGGATAGAATGAGGGCTGGAAAAAGCATGCGGCTCATAAAGAATTTCCTTTGAGGATTAGCGAATAGGGTTGTGAACGGTCACAAGTTTGGTGCCGTCCGGGAAAGTGGCTTCGACCTGAATTTCGTGAATCATCTCTGACACACCTTCCATGCAGTGCGCGCGGGTAATTATCTCGGCCCCGGCCTGCATCATGTCCGCGACTGAACGCCCGTCACGCGCGCCTTCGACGACAGCGTCGGTAATAATGGCAATTGCCTCGGGGTGGTTCAGTTTGACGCCGCGTGCCAGTCGCTTGCGGGCGACTTCGGCGGCAACTGCGACCAGCAATTTGTCTTTTTCACGGGGTGTCAGATTCATGTCATAGCATCCAGCATCGAGGTAATGTATCATTGTTTAGGTGGCGCAGTACCGGCAAAAGAACGCGGCGGAGAGCCAGGCTTGTTTCAGCTAGCATTCGGATTACTAAAAGGTCTTTACGGATCAGGCTTGCCCCGGCGTGTTTAGACAGCATCTGGCGGACTGTATTTAGCTTGCCTTCAGCATCGGCCGAAACAAGAACGATCAGCGCCATAGCACCCGCGCCACTCGCAATGCTCGGCTTTGATAAATGGGTGTGAAGATCACCAGCAAACCGAATGCTGTCCAGGAAAACAGGCAAGCCATCTTGGATTATCTCTATCCGGTCGTGAAGGAGAGTATCAGTCAGTGTCTCTCCCATGGCGGCGCGTCCAAAGACCATCGGTTCAACCAGTAGCACGGTCGCATCCGCAGCCATTTCGACCAAAAGTCGGCGGTCCAAGGCGCTGCCGTTGAACAAAATTGCCTCTTGAGGCAGCCAGTTCATCCTGGCGCCAGCCTCGACCGTTAAGTGATTGGTAACCTGCCCGTACTGCCCTGGGTGCGCTTTATAGACCCGCTCGCAGGCCTGCGTCGTAAGGGTTAGCGTAGTCCCCAAAACGGCCTTGCCAGTGAACCGGAACGAGTCTCCGCCCGTGACGCCGCCCGCAGTGTTAAGCAGAACCGCATCCAAGCCATCTGTCTCTGCACGCGGAAACAGGCACTTGAATGACCCGGACTGACGCAAATCGCCCAATACAGACTTTTTTCCCAACTGCTTGGTGCTCAGGCGAATCGCGCCCTTCGCACGCGGCTGGATCGTGCCCTGATCGGACAATATGGGCGAAAGTTGAGAAATGGGACACCAGCATCACGTTGTTTCGTGCCACTTGTTTCTTCGCTGCGGCATCAGAACACTATTGTAGAGCAACACAATTGGGCGACTTACCAGCGTGATCGATTAAATTTTGACCTCAGGTCTGTGCATTGGATTAAAAATTAGGCAGATACAGCTGATTTCCAGAATTGAGGCGTCGCTTGGTTGCTAAGTTCGCTGCGATGCAGAAACCGTATGAGCACCCATAGCGGAGATAAATTCCGGGGTGTGTGACGGCTGCGCGAATTGGATCTCGAACACAACCGCCACACGGTACGCAACAAGAGTTGCGGGGATCAGGTAGTAGAAGAGTGCGCCTTTGCGCAAGCCCTCTCTCCCGGCCCCGCCAGGAGGACTACATGACACATTTTAGATCTACGCTTGCCGGATCGGTTGTTTTTGCCGCTATGGCCACAGCTGCGCTGGCTGCCGATGACACGATTAAGGTTGGTGTGCTGCATTCGCTTTCGGGCACAATGGCGATCTCGGAAACAACTTTGAAAGACACTATGCTGATGCTGATCGATCAGCAGAACGCCAAGGGTGGTCTTCTGGGCAAACAACTTGAAGCCGTTGTGGTTGATCCCGCCTCGGACTGGCCGCTTTTCGCAGAAAAAGCACGTGAGTTGCTGACTGTGCATGAGGTTGACGTGATCTTCGGCAACTGGACATCGGTCAGCCGCAAGTCTGTTCTTCCGGTTATCGAAGAGCTGAACGGGCTGTTGTTCTACCCTGTTCAATACGAAGGCGAGGAATCCTCGAAAAACGTCTTTTACACGGGCGCCGCTCCGAACCAGCAAGCCATCCCCGCCACGGATTATTTCCTAGAGGAACTTGGGGTAGAAAAATTCGCTCTGCTCGGCACAGACTACGTATACCCCAGAACCACCAACAACATTCTGGAAAGCTACCTAAAGCAGAACGGTATCGCGGATGACGATATTTTCGTGAACTATACACCGTTTGGCCATTCCGACTGGTCCAAGATCGTGGCGGACGTCGTCGCTTTGGGCGCTGACGGTAAAAAGGTGGGTGTAATCTCGACCATCAACGGTGACGCCAATATCGGGTTTTACAAAGAACTGGCAGCCGCAGGAGTATCTGCGGATGACATTCCTGTCGTCGCATTCTCTGTCGGTGAGGAAGAGCTGTCAGGACTGGATACAACAAACCTGGTTGGACACCTTGCGGCCTGGAATTATTTCCAGTCGGCAGACACTGACGTCAACGCCGAATTCGTTGAAACTTGGAAGGCCACCATGGGCGACGAACGGGTGACCAACGACCCAATGGAGGCGCATTATATTGGGTTCAACATGTGGGTGAACGCCGCGACCGAGGCCGGCTCGACCGAAGTCGACGCTGTGCGCGGTGCCATGTATGGGCAGGAGTTCCCGAACCTGACCGGCGGCACAGCAGTTATGCTGCCGAACCACCACTTGTCTAAGCCGGTTTTGATCGGTGAGATTCAAGGGGACGGTCAGTTCGACATAATCAGCGAAACCGATGTTGTGCCAGGCGATGCTTGGACCGATTACCTACCGGAATCGGCAGTATTGAAGTCGGACTGGAAAGATCTTGGCTGCGGAATGTTTAACACCGAGACCGCGACCTGCGTTCAGACTCTTTCGAATTACTAATCGATGCTGCAAGGCGGGATTAACCGCCCGCCTTGCCCCAAGAATTCGGGTTTCCCTAAATGCTAAGATTATTGATTGCGGGCCTTGCGCTTTGCTGTGCCTGCTTGATGGCCAACGCACAAGAAGCTGGCCTCCAACCGATCCTGCAAGCGCATCAGGAGACTATCAACAAAAGCTCTCGCAAGACGATCAAGCCGGCGATCGACGCTATCGCGTCCAGTGGGTTGCCGCAGGCGCAGACCATGCTTGAAACATGGGCCTCCAAGAATTTGTGGATGCGTAAATCAGATGGGTTGTTTTTTGCGGGCTCAAAGTCTGAAGAGCGGTCTTATTTACTGACCGATTTTGATACAGGTGAAGTGTTTGGCCCGTTCGAGAAATCCGATCTGAAGCAATTCAAGCCCAACAGTGGTGTCCGCGCAATGATCGCCACGGCGCTGGTGCAGTTCCAATTGAACGATACTGATCGCGCAAAACGGCTTGCGGCGTTGCAATCGATCCAACGCGACCCCGAAGGCGCGTTGCTGGCACCCTTGCGTGCTTCCATCGAAGGTGAAGCGGATGCAGAACTCAAAATGCAGAAGCAACGCTTGGAACGCCTACTGACCGTCGGATACGACACTGACACTTCGGCCCGTATCGCGGCAATAAACGAATTGGCGGGAGATCTGGGTGTGGATGTTCGCGCGGCACTCAACCCTCTGGTCACGACCGAACGACGGGCGGCGAATGAAGTGCCCTCAGATATCAATGTGGCCGCTGTTTTCGAACCCGGATCGGACACCCTGTCTAAAACCGAGGCTTACAACTTGCTTGTCGCAAGCGATCTGGCGCAGCCACTGGTGTCGCGCGCCGAAATCCGTTCAGTTCTGGCAGACAATATCGAAGGCGGGCGCGTTGGTGGTGTTCCCGTCGCACAACTCAACACCGTCTCGGCCCGCACGCGGGCATACGCCGCGCTAGCGAGTGCTGGAACGGTGCCAGCGTTGATTACGCAAGCCGATATCAACGCGGCGCTAGGCGCACATGTCTTCTTTGATGCATACACCGAACCGTCACCAGATGTGACCGCCGCAGCTAAACGTGCGCTTGAACAGATTGAATTGAGGGTCGGCCTTAACCGGACCCTGGATCTGACGCTAGATGCGATCTCGCTGGCTTCGATCTACTTCTTAGCCGCAATCGGTCTTGCCATAACCTTTGGCGTAATGGGGGTGATAAACATGGCCCATGGCGAGTTCATCATGATGGGCGCTTATACCGGATACGTGGTACAGCAGTTCATCCCTGACCATACACTGTCGATAATCGTCGCGATTCCAATGGCCTTTGGCGTTACTTTTGCCATGGGCGTCGCGATTGAACGACTGGTAATCCGCTGGCTTTATGCCCGACCATTGGAAACTCTGCTGGCTACGTTCGGCATTTCGATTGCCCTGCAGCAATTGGCCAAAAATATCTTTGGCACACAGGCCCGTCCGCTGACTGCACCCGGCTGGCTGGATGGCGCATGGGTTTTGAATGACGTAGTTTCTATCAGTTACATTCGTATCGCGATCTTTGTTCTGGCGCTGATTTTTCTAGCACTATTTCTCTACATCACGAAACGCACGCGGTTAGGACTGGAGATGCGAGCCGTAACGCAGAATCCGCGCATGGCAGGTTCGATGGGGATCAACCCTGGGCGGGTCAACATGCTGACATTTGGACTGGGGTCTGGAATCGCAGGGATTGCCGGTGTCGCAATTGGGTTGTTTGCCAAGGTCACCTCGGACCTGGGCAGCGACTACATAGTTCAAAGTTTCATGACCGTGGTGGTCGGCGGCGTCGGCAATATCTGGGGCGCACTTGCTGGCGCCGGAATGATCGGCTTTCTGCAGAAAGGGATCGAGTGGATGAACCCGTCGAACACTCTTGCCGCTCAAACATACATGATCATCTTTATCATCATTTTCATCCAGTTCAGGCCAAGGGGAATCATTGCCCTAAAAGGCCGCGCTGCAGAGGATTGAGTTATGGAACGCAGCTTTGTTGCCAAAAACCCATCCGTGTTGATCTTTCTGACCATACTGTCGCTGTTTGTCCTGGCCGTCACCGTCTTATCGGAAGGGTTCGGGATTGGCGTAATCTCGACCAGTTTTGTCAAGACGCTGGGTAAGACGCTGTGCTTGTGTCTTATCGCTGTGGCTATGGATCTTGTATGGGGCTTTACCGGGATTCTGTCGCTGGGCCATTTCGCTTTTTTTGGTCTGGGCGGATACATGATTGGGATGTGGTTGATGTATGAACGCACACGCCTGATCGTGATGGACTCCACAGCCCAAGCCGAAATTCCCCCAACCTCCTCCGAAGTTGTAGATGCTATCGGAAATCAAATTTTCGGCGTAGTCGGCTCGTCCGAATTCCCGATTATCTGGGCTTTTTCAGACAGCCTGTTCTGGCAACTGGCATTGGTTGTTCTTGTTCCAGGCCTATTGGCGCTTGTCTTTGGCTGGTTGGCCTTTCGCAGCCGCGTGACAGGTGTCTATTTGTCTATCCTGACGCAGGCAATGACACTTGCGTTGGCGTTGTATCTTTTCCAGAACGACAGTGGGCTGCGCGGCAACAACGGATTGTCTGGGCTGCAAAACTTGCCCGGCGTTTCTGCATCGCAGGATGTGGTGTCGGTCTGGTTCCTTTGGGCCTCGGCCTTGGCGCTAGCTCTGGGTTACATACTTGCGACCTGGATCGTTTCTGGAAAGTTCGGTTCGGTCATCCGTGGCATACGTGACAACGAGGCACGCGTGCGCTTCCTCGGTTACTCTGTAGAAACCTACAAGCTGGCCGTATTCACACTGACCGCCTGTATCGCTGCCATCGCGGGTGCTCTCTACTACCCGCAGGCAGGTATCATTAACCCAGAAGAAATGACCCCCATAGCCTCCATCTATCTGGCCGTCTGGGTCGCCATTGGTGGGCGCGGGAGACTATATGGCGCGGTGATCGGTGCGGCTTTTGTTAGCCTGCTGAGCACCTGGTTCACCGGCGGACAGGCGCCGGATATCGCGCTGGGTCTTTATACGATTAAATGGGTCGATTGGTGGCAGGTCCTGTTGGGTGTTTCTTTCGTGCTGGTCACGCTGTTCGCCCCGCAAGGGATCGGTGGGATCATCGACATGTGGACCAACCGGCGAGCCCCGACGCGTCATGGTGCGAATCTTGGCCCCGACGATGGATCACTGCGAGAAAAGGAGGCCACACAATGAACACTCTGCTTGAGGTTAGCGGCGTCTCGGTTACGTTCGCTGGATTCCGCGCTATCAACAATTTGTCATTCCAGATCGGTCATAATGAACTGCGCGCCGTGATCGGTCCGAACGGTGCAGGAAAGACGACTTTCATGGACATTATCACTGGCAAGACGCGACCTGACGAAGGTCGCGTTATCTTTGGAGAAAAATCTGTGTCACTTCTGCATTTGAGCGAGGCCAAAATCGCGCAAGTGGGGATCGGTAGGAAGTTTCAGAAACCAACGGTTTTCGAAGATCAGACTGTGCAAGAAAACCTGCTAATGGCGCTTAAAAACAAGCGCGGTTGGATGAGTGTGCTTTTCTACCGCCCCTTGACGCATGATCTGGAAAAAGTCGAGGAACTGGCCGCTGAAATCGGATTGAAACAAGAACTGACGCGAAAATCTGGTGAGCTGAGTCATGGTCAAAAGCAGTGGCTGGAAATTGGCATGTTGCTCGCGCAGAAGCCGCGCCTGTTACTGGTCGATGAACCTGCAGCTGGAATGACATCGCAGGAGCGAGAACACACCACTGACCTGCTGCTGCAAGTCGCAAAAACCCGCGCCGTGGTGGTTGTTGAACATGACATGGAATTCGTGAGGCGCCTTAATTGTAAGGTAACGGTGCTGCACGTAGGGTCAGTGCTGGCTGAAGGTAGTTTGGATCATGTGACATCGAACCAAGACGTCATCAACGTCTACTTGGGGCGTTAGGCGATGCTGAAACTGACGGATCTTACTTTACATTATGGACACTCTCAAATCCTCAACGGCATTTCGATGGAAGCCAATCAGGGAGAGGTGACCTGTGTGATGGGCACCAATGGAGTTGGGAAAACCAGCCTGATGAAGGCGATCTCTGGCACCCAGCCGCGCTCGGGCGGCAGAGTTGAATTCAATGGAGAGCAAGTAGGCGTTCTACCTGCATACCAAATGGCACGAAAAGGGGTGGCCTATGTTCCGCAAGGCAGAGAAATATTCCCCTTGCTCACAGTTCGCGAAAACCTGGAAACGGGCTTCTCCTGCCTATCTGGCAATGAAGGCACCATCCCAGATGAAATCTACACTCTTTTCCCGGTTCTAAAACAAATGGAGAACCGGCGCGGCGGCGATCTGTCGGGGGGGCAGCAACAGCAATTGGCCATCGCGCGAGCACTGATAACAAAACCGCGTCTGCTTCTTTTGGACGAGCCTACCGAAGGCATTCAGCCCAACATCATCCAGCAAATTGGAGAGGTTATCCGGCATCTCAGAACCACCGGCGGTATGGCAATAGTGCTGGTCGAGCAATATTTTGATTTCGCTTATGATCTCGCCGACAAGTTTGTCGTGCTGCGAAGAGGAGAAGTCCTTGTCTACGGCACAAAAGAAGGTCTGTCACGCGACGAGGTGTTGCAAGGGGTCACGGTTTAAAACGGAAATTAGAAACTGGTGAGGATCAGTTAACGGATTTCCAAACCCCGTTCGGCGGAATGATTGAAATTAGGGAATAGTTTTTCACCGTCGTCCGAAGCTCTACATATACCGGGGTGCTGTCAGACAAATTCGAACCAGTCTCAGTTAGGCCAATATCGAAGTTGTCCAGTACAGTCGCTCACCATCACGATGAATCCAAACATCTTCGTTCGTTTCGGAAATTATGGTCATGAGATTGTACCAGCGGGCTGCGACCGGTCGTGTAGGGGACAAACCGGCGGCAGTCTTGCCCTGCATCCTGGAGAGTATGTATTCCTCGCGCTTACCTTGTTCCCAGAGCGGCTGCGCATCGACATCGTTCATCGTGGCAACGGTTCCTCGCTCGAGGCATACCGGCCACTCGTAGTTTTCCTGCCCAAAATTGGAGATGAATACTTTCATTCGGGATATTCGCTTTTATTGCTCTTATCCTTCCTGCCGCAACCCGAAGACGAGAGCAAAAAGAAAATCGGCCCCTTCCGATCTATGAATGAACCCGCAGGCATCAGCTTCGAACAGGCCGGAAGTCAAGTCCAGCGCCTAAAGCCGCACCCGAAAACCGTATCGCGCCAAATGCCAAACAGAGACTCGCACCAATTTAGGCGGCTATTTCGCCTGCAAATTCTAGCCTCTAGGGGGCGTCAAGCCTCACAAGCAGCGGAAATCGCGCCACAATGCGCCACTTGAAAAACTGTTCAATATCAGTTGGTTAAGTGGTGGCGGAGACGAAGGCAGCCTAATTATACAATTAGTGTATTGTTAATATTAAATTTATTCTGAAATGAAATTTGATATACCACGAAAAATACCACACCGCGGCTGATCTTCTAGCACCGCTTTCCAGCTTCGATGACCAACAT
>JBPCWT010000193.1:0-6864 GCA_051009255.1 Ruegeria sp.
GAAATCGCCGGAGAGTTGGGCCCGTTCAAAGGATACGAGCGGAACGCAGATCACATGCTGCGTGTAATCCGCAATCACCGCCGTGCGGCGCAGGGCGTCGCCAGCGGATATGAAAAGCTGGCCGTCAAGCCGGTGCCGTTGGACCATGACAACTGCCCGGACAAACGTTTGGTTGATCTGGCAATGTCTGCCTGGGACGACGCGCTGAGCCTTGGCGAAGAAAACGGCTATCGCAACGCGCAGGCCACGGTGATTGCACCAACCGGGACAATCGGTCTGGTGATGGACTGTGACACAACGGGCATCGAACCAGATTTTGCGTTGGTGAAATTCAAAAAACTGGCTGGCGGCGGGTACTTTAAGATCATCAACCGCTCTGTCCCGTCGGCGCTGGAGAAGCAGGGATATTCTTCGGCCGAGATCGAAGAAATCGTATCTTATGCGGTTGGTCACGGTTCGATCGGGAACGCACCGGGCATCAACCATACATCGCTGGCCGGTCATGGGTTTGGTGCAAATGAGCTGGCCAAAGTAGACGCCGCATTGGAAAGCGCTTTTGACATCCGCTTTGTCTTTAACCAGTGGACGCTGGGCGAAGAGTTTTGCACGGGCGTTCTGGGCATTCCGGCAACCAAGCTGAACGATCCAACTTTTGACCTTCTGCGTCATCTCGGCTTTACTAAAGCAGATATTGATGCAGCGAACGACCATGTTTGCGGAACAATGACGCTGGAAGGTGCGCCGCATCTGAAGGAAGAGCATTACTCGATCTTCGATTGTGCGAACTCTTGCGGCAAAAAAGGCAAGCGTTTCCTTGGCGTAGACAGCCACATCACCATGATGGCGGCGGCGCAGAGCTTTATTTCGGGTGCGATTTCGAAAACGATCAACATGCCCAACGATGCCACCATCGAGGATTGCCAAAAGGCTTATGAACTGTCCTGGAGCCTTGGCGTCAAAGCTAACGCATTGTATCGCGACGGTTCAAAGCTTAGCCAGCCTTTGGCAGCGTCCCTGGTCGAAGACGACGACGAAGCAGCAGAGGTTCTGGAAAGCGGTTCGGCACAAGAAAAAGCCATAACACTGGCCGAAAAGGTCATTGAAAAGGTTGTGGTCAAGGAAATCATTCGCAGCCACCGTGAAAAGCTGCCGCATCGTCGCAAGGGTTACACCCAAAAGGCGATTGTCGGCGGACACAAAGTTTACCTGCGGACGGGCGAGTTTGAAGACGGACAGCTTGGCGAAATATTCATCGACATGCACAAGGAAGGTGCTGGTTTCCGTGCGATGATGAACAACTTTGCCATCGCTATATCAGTTGGCTTGCAATACGGGGTTCCACTGGAAGAGTTTGTGGACGCCTTTACATTTACCAAGTTCGAACCTGCGGGAATGGTTCAGGGCAACGACTCGATCAAGAATGCGACGTCGATCCTTGATTATATCTTCCGCGAATTGGCCGTTTCTTATCTGGATCGTACTGATCTGGCCCACGTGAAACCCGAAGGTGCGTCCTTTGATGATCTGGGTCGGGGCGAAGAGGACGGTTTGTCGAATGTCGCCGAAATTAGCGACGGCGCGGCCTCGAAATCTCTGGAGGTTCTGAAACAAATCAGCTCGACCGGCTATCTACGCAAGCGTTTGCCACAGGATCTGATGGTTCTCAACGGAGGTGCTGCTGGCACGGAAGGGGTGGCACAGGCGGCTGTTGAATACGAAGCCCGCAGCGAAACCGTCGTCGTATCTGAAACGGCGACCGGAATGGACGCGCGAACCAAGGCCAAGATGCAAGGGTATGAGGGCGATCCCTGCGGAGAATGCGGAAACTACACGCTGGTGCGGAACGGCACCTGCATGAAATGCAACACATGCGGTTCCACGAGCGGGTGTTCGTAAGCCGCTAAGAAAAACGTCCTGGGGAACGGGGCGTAGGGGCCGGGGTAACCCTCGGTGAACCGGCCCCGACGAATATGGGACAAGGCAAAGCCTAAGACTTACCCCCAAGGCTCCTTGTCCCACTCGGTGAACATGCCCGTGTTCGCCGGGAACAGGGTGGGGCGGAAGATCAGTCCTTCCCACTCTCTCACGGGACGGGTGCGCTCGTCCCATGCGCAGTCCAGGCCGCAGGCAAAAAAACACCGGGCGGTCAATGAAAAGAGCCTGGATAGCGAAACTAAAAGGGGGCTTCGGCCCCCTTTTTTTTATTGCATGCAGGCATTCGGATTACTTGCGTTAAGTCGGCAAATGAATGTTAAAGTTGGCGCGCAACTCTGCATCCAGCATCGGATCAAACTTTGCCGGAGAAGGGGTCGACAAGATTTCTTTCTTGCGCGCGATTGCCTTCTCAATCAGATCAGGTTTGCCCAATTCGGCCCATTCCTTGGGTGATGTGCGGTCGCCCAGCGCTGGATAAACGTAATCGACCTGCATACGGTCCAGTGTCGCGTCCGTTCCCAGATAGTGACCGGGTCCGCCCAGGCAAACTTCGGCAATCTGGTCCAGTGCAAGCGTGTCCTCTGTTACTTCAATCCCACGCACACAGCGCAGAGCCTGGCCGATCAGGTCATCGCTGAGGATCAGGGATTCGTGGCAAAAGCCCAGCAGGGACGAATGCATTCCCGCAGCCTCGTAAACCATGTTCAATCCTGAAAGCCCTGCCATGACATTTGAACACATCTGTTCCCAACCAGCCTGCATATCCGGGAGTTTTGAATCCGATGCTCCGGCTGCAGCCCCGCCCGGCAAGTCGTAGAATTTATGCATCTGGGTGCATCCAGCCGTCAGCAAGGCCTGTTCACCTGATCCCACCGACATCGCGCCAGTGCGCAAATCCAAACCAAAGGGCCATGTTCCGACAATCGCTGGTGCACCGGGTTTTACGGCGTTCACATAAACCAAACCCGCAAGACATTCTGCTGTTGCCTGCACTATGGCACCCGCCACAGTCGAGGGTGCAGTTGCGCCTGCCATCCCCGCGGACAGCAGCAACACCGGCATTCCGGTCTTGATGCATTCCTCCATCACCTGACAGCTTTCTGTTGCGAACTTCATTGGCGGAACAACAAAGCAATTCGAGTTTGAGACGAACGGGCGTTCAAGCCACTTGTCCTTGCCACCGGCAATCAGATGCAGCATTTCCACTGCGGGCGCGACGTAACTGGGATCGGTAAATGAGGTGCCGATATGCTTGTAAGTGCCTGAGCAACAAGCATAGATCGTGTTCAGGTCCATTTCGCGGTTATCGGCGATGTCACGGCAAACCATTGGCCGCTGAACAAAGTGAATATTGTCCAGCTGTTCGCAGATGCGCGATGCATCATGCAAATCCTGAACGGTCGAGTCCCTGTAATCGCGCCCATGAACATCGACCATGTGCACGGCCGCGCCGGCGGTTCCATAGTGTACTCGGCCACCCGAGAGTTCCAGATCAGTTTTGCCATCGCGACTGTACAGCGTTACCGAACGGTTAGCTTTCGCAATCGTGTCTTCGACTAAAGCGCGGGGAAAGCGGATACGACCGTCATCACCCAAGATACATCCGGCGCCGACAAGATAGTCGATACCGCTTTCAGGTGCGTCCGCTAACCCGATCGTTTCAAGTGCGGTTAATGCGGCATTGTGAATTTGCTCCATGCCCTGCTGGCTAAGCGGCTTGTATGTGCCGCCTTCCATTCCAGGGCGTACCGGGCGCAGGGGGTCTGGGAGGGCCGAGGCGCGGGCCGCGCGACGCGCGGCACGTCCACCGCTGCGAGAAGAGCTACGAGATTGGTCGTTCATATGAGGATTCCGATGTTTGGATTAAGTGTGGCGCTGATTGACTTAGGTGTCAGTCGGCCTTCCACGCGCGGCCCTGCCGCGATCTGCCCCTATCGTGCGGCTGATCAACCGGATTTTCCAAAGCTCGTTGTGCATACGGTTCCCCGAATTCAGTAAAGAAAGTGTTTCAGCCCCCTGCGCCATGATCTGTTCTGTTTGCGACGCACACAGTCAAAAAAATGAAGGTCATTGCGGGACGAAAAAGGAACCTAAGCGTTTAAGTGCGCCCGTCAACACATCAAAATACAAGAAAATTTCCTGTTTTGCGCTAAATCTGCTATTCTGGATTCACATTTGTAAGAGTTAATCGCGTCATAAGTTGATTCCGAGGCTTAGTGCCCCAATCTCGACTTCAGGCCTGCGTTGGTGGTCGCACTTCCCAACAGTGCGCACGCCGTGTGACCGGAGAAGTAGATGAAAGCCTTGCTTGCCACATTAGTCGTTTTCACGACAGCGACCGCCAACCCGGCATGGGCCGAGGATTGGTCAGGTGCGTATGGTGGTTTTAGCTTTGGGTACACAGACGCCGACAGTTCCGGCAATTTGGGTGGCGACAGCGCGGGATTTGGTGGGCATGTCGGATATGACTATGACTTTGGTGAATTCGTTCTGGGCGGTGAGTTGGAGTACAACTGGCTGTCGTTGGACCTTGGAAACGCCGGAGGCGAATTGGATGGCGTTTCAAGTTTGAAATTCCGTGGTGGGTACGAGTTTGGTCCTACACTCGGATACATAGTTTTAGGCGCATCACGTGCGAATGGCTCTGCCGACAGCGATACGGCGGCCGTTTATGGAATTGGCGTCGCGTATCCCATCAGCGACCGGTTCGTAATCAGCGGTGAGGCGTTGCGACAGGAATTTGACAATCTGAACGGTCAGAGCAGTGGGACTGACGTAAACACCTTTAATCTGCGCACAACGTTTCGATTTTAGCCCTTAGATGGACCAAAGCGCGGCTATTCTGCTGCGCTGCGTTTCGCCAGATCAGTCGCAAAATCACACAGGGTCTGCAGTGCTGCGGCAAAGGCCGCGTCGCCGATAGTCATTGCAACGCGAATGTGTCCGGCAGCCGCGGCCCCAAAGCTTTCGCCGGGCATGACCGCAATGGCATGCGTATCCAACAGGGCATTGGCAAATTCTTCGCCGCTGCAACCTGTCGCGCGGATGTCCAGCATCAAATACATGGCCCCTTGTGCGGGGACGAGGCCAACAACGTTCTGTTTGTCCAGCACTTCCATCGCCAATGCTCGCCGTCGCAAGAAAGGCGCGGAAATCTCATCCTCTAGCGTAACACCGGCGCTCAGGGCGTAACTGGCTGCGTCCTGAACGAATCCCGGAACGCCGTATGTTGTATGTGTCGCAAGATTTATCAGGTGTGAAATCACCTCTGCCGGGCCGACAATCCAACCACATCGCGATCCGGTCATCGCATGGGATTTTGACATGGAGCCGACGACAAGCGTCCGTTCCATCATCCCCGGCAATGCACGTGGAGAGATGTGTTCGCCTTCCCACACCTGCGTGTCATAAACCTCGTCCGAGATTAGCCACAGATTTCGGTCGCGGCACACTTGCGCAATACCTTCCAGAGTTTCGTGGGAGTAGACTACGCCAGTGGGATTGTTGGGCGTATTTATTAACAATGAAACAGAACCGTCAGCTGCTGCGTCAATATCGGACGCCCTTGGCTGAAACGCATCGTCGACGCGGGTCTTAACAGCCTTAGCAACTGCACCGACACCACGCAGCGTACCCGGGTAGGTGGCATAGTAGGGGTCCAGATACAAAGCGGTTTCGCCGGGGTCACAAACTGCCATATGACTAGCAAACAGGGCCGCCTGACCACCGGGGGTTATCAACACGTTTTCCCGAGTCGTCGGAACCCCAGTACGCACCTGAACGCGTTCGGCGACCGTGTCGCGCAACAAATCGGTGCCCGGCACCATTGCATATCCCGTGTGCCCGCCTGTCGCGGATGCATCCATTGCCCTGAGAATCGAGGCATCCGTTCGAATGTCATGCTCGCCAATAGTCAGCTCTGTCACGGCGTGACCTTCGGAAATCATGCGACGTGCGCGATAAAAAACATCCCATCCGTCCGAACCTCCGCCGGTCAGATGCGTGATACGATGCGACAGTTTCATTTCGCGCCCCCAATTCGGCAGTTTTGCGGAAATGGGGCAGAGAGTATCGGATTTGTCAATCAGCTTCGCTGGGACAGAGTTGCCTGAAACTTTTTCGTGAGCGACGCGCGGACAATGTCATAAGACACTACCAGTCGATGCCGCAACTCGTCCTCGTCCGTTCCCCACGGCAGGCGAATCCAGCTGCGATGGAAATATGGTGCTTTGGTGCCTACGCCAGCCTCGATCAACATCTGAGCGGTTTCAATGTGAGGTGTCTTGACAGAGACACCATCGTTCAACGTACCAATGCAGGCGAACATCTTTCCACCGACTTTCCATGCGTCATGCCCACCGCCCCAAGGGTCAGAGTGTTCGGCACCGGGCAAATTGCAGCAAGCTTCATTCACAAATTCGCGGCTCATGTAGGCACTGTGCAAAATGATGCGAACGCACTCAAGACTTGGCGCGGGGGGCAATGCATGTTAATGCGTGGACCATGAACCGGATGATTTGCATCATTAACTGCTGCATTCCCTGCTGATCTTTCACGCGGGCCGGTTTCTTTCGTTTTCATCCCTGAGACAAGTTGCTAAGCCCGCGCCAACGCGCCAACGCTTGCTGTTTTAGGAGCCCGACCGATGACAACGATCAAACTGCACAACACGCGGACGCGGACGAAAGAGGATTTCGTGCCGATCGATCCTGAAAATGTGCGGATGTATGTCTGCGGCCCCACCGTCTATGACCGCGCCCATCTCGGAAATGCGCGGCCGGTGATCGTTTTTGATGTGCTCTATCGGCTGCTGCGCCACGTCTACGGGACGGATCACGTCACCTATGTGCGTAATTTTACGGACGTGGATGACAAGATTAACGCAACCGCTGCGGCACGAAAGGAAGCGGGGGCGGCAGGGTCCTTGGA
>JBPCWT010000194.1:0-3292 GCA_051009255.1 Ruegeria sp.
GGGGCCGCCGCCGATCACGACAAGATCGTATGCGCTCATCGATGTCCCTCCGAATTAACGGCCTTGCAACGGTTCATTATCCGCTGCCAATTTGGATTTTATAGCTTATAGGAAACTTATTCCCCTAAATCAACATTAGTTGTGTATTAGGGATAATTATTCATAATTGTGAATATTGACTTGGCTGTGAGTTGCCCAGTTGTTCAAGGCCGTCCATGTCAGAAGGTTAATGGAAAATACCCAACGTGCCGCTCCCGTCATTTCTAATTTATTATTTACCTTCTGAAGGTTACCAGCAATCAGATGGCGCGGCAGTTAGTCAACCTTAACGCAATCCCTATGACCGCCAGAGCGAGAGCCGCCTGCCTGGGCCCATGCGATGACGCCTGGTAGTTTCGTGTTGCTTTGTTTCTTGTGGGTACCAAATCGGGGAACCGGGATTGAAACTTGGCGAGCCAACAAGAAGAAAAATCCGTGAATCGCCAAAAATCAGGCTGATTCCACCGCGGCAAGTTCAAGTACCCTGAGCCCTGCAATCAGGTCTGACTCGGATGTATCTTCGGCAAAGTCGTGACTGATCCCGCCAATTGAAGGGACAAACAACATCGCGACCGGCATCAGGCGTGAAACATTAGTGGCATCATGCAATGCCCCCGATGGCATCCGGCGCCAATTCCCACCGGCCACGACCTCGGCCCCGGATTCCAGAGCATCGCGCAAGCGCTGATCCATAGCAACAGGTTCAAGCCCCAGCATCGGGCCAAACTGCAAGCCCAGAACCATTTCATTGACTACATGTTCCGCGGTTTCACGGATAATCCCCTCCATCCGCGCCAGACGCTCGGCATCTCCGTCGCGCCACTGCATGGAAAATTGAACCTGCCCCGGAACAATGGACGACGCATTTGGATGAACTGAAACGTGGCCAACGGTCCAGACTGTCTGCGGGGTTACCACGTTCTGAAACCTGTCATTTATCAGCGCGTTGAACTTTGCCAGCGCCTGAAACGCATCGCGGCGCAAATGCATTGGTGTTGTGCCTGCGTGATTTTGCTGCCCGTCAAACCGGATTTTCATATCGCGGATGCCGACGATATCGGTGACCACCCCGATCTGTTCGCCCTCGGCGTCCAGGGATGGGCCCTGTTCGATATGCATCTCGAAGAACCCAGAAAACTGCGCGGGATCGACAAAACCCGAGGCAAGCCCGGCCACTGACTGCCGCGCCGCGCCAAAGGTGATGCCGGCATGATCCGTCAGATCATCCGCCTGCGCCAACGGTAACTGCCCGGACCATATGGCCGAACCGGTGGTGACGCCGAACCGTCCTTCTTCGTCCTGAAAACTGACAACCGAGATAGGGCGATCAACGGACCGCGCGACTTCCAGCGCAGCTATCACCCCCAGCGCCCCATCCAGCCAGCCGCCCTCGGGCTGGCTGTCGGAATGCGACCCCATCAGCAATGAACGCCCATCGGCCAGACCAAAAAGGTTTCCGACCGGGTCAAACTGCGGATTCAATCCGGCCTCTGCCATACGCCCCGCCAGCCATTGACGCGCAGCAATATCAGCGTCGGAAAATGCGGGTCGGACCACACCCTTGCCCACACCAGATGCACCAAAGCTGCGCAGCTTGTGCAAATCTGCTAGGAACCGTTTCTCGTTTACGGCCATGTTTGCCCCCATCCCTGATCCGCGCCGAGGATATCGGCGCTGGACGCGCCTGCAAGGGTCCAGTTGCCCGAAAGGCGATGATTTCGCATGTGCAGCGACGAACCCCTCTGGCACCTGCTGGAAACCTGCCCTAAGAGTCGCCGCGACAGGAGCAGAATATGTCCCACATAACCCTTGTTCGTCATGGTCAGGCCAATACCGAGGCGCGTGATGAACACAGCTATGACAAGCTGAGCGATCTAGGCCACCAGCAGGCTCGCTGGCTGGGCGCCCATCTGAACGAGACACGCGCCCATCACCCCCGCGCCTATTGCGGCACGTTGGTCCGGCACGTGGAAACAGCCACCAGCATGGGCTTGAATGACCCGGTTCAGGACGCACGCCTGAACGAGATCGAGTACTTTGCGTTGGCGCAAATGTTTCAGGACCAGCACGGTGTCCCGATCCCGCGAGATCGCGAAGGTTTTGTTACCCACTTGCCCATGACGTTCAACGCGTGGGCACAGGGCGAAATCAAAGACCCGCCGGAAACCTTTGAAGAATTCGAAGCCCGCGTTTCAGACGCGCTGCGTGACATAGGAACCGAAGGCGGCCCCGCCATCGTAGTAACCTCGGGCGGCTTGATATCGATGATCGTAAGACAGGCGATGGGGCTGGACATACCTGCAATGGCGCGTGTTGCCCTTGCCATCATGAACACATCGATGCATCGCTTTTATCCGATCGGAAAACATCTGAGCCCGGTGCTGTTCAATGCGGTCCCGCACCTGGAAGCCCCGGATCGGCATTTTGCACAAACCCACCTTTGACGGCACACAAATGACGGAGCTTCCCATGCAACTGTATTATACGCCCCGCACCATTTCCGTTGCCGTGGCTATTGCGCTGGAAGAGGCGGGGCTAGAGTACGAAGCCATCAAGGTAGACTTTGCAACGTCGGAACAGATGTCGCCGGCTTACAAACAGATAAACCCCAAGGGCCGGGTTCCGGCACTGGTCGTCGATGGTGGCATTCTGACCGAAGCGGGCGCGCTGCTTGAATTCATTGCCGCCACGGCGCCAAAGGCTGCATTGGTACCGGACGACCCGCTTCTTGCCGCCCGGATGCGAGAGCTCATGTTTTATCTGGCATCGACGATGCATGTAAACCACGCCCATCGGGTCAGAGGTGAGAGATGGGCAGACAACGAATCCAGCTGGAAGGACATGGAAGCAAAAGCACCTGAAACCATGACCGCATCCTGTGAATACGTTGTCACGAACGGATTGCGCGGCCCATTCGTGCTGGGTGAACGTTTCAGTCTTGCGGACGCGTATCTGTATGCAATCTGCCTCTGGCTGGAAGGTGACGGGGTGGATGTTGCGGCCTTTCCCAAGATAATCGCCTTTCGTAAGGCTATGGAAAGCCGGGCATCGGTTCAGGCGGTCAGGACCGCCGGGATGATTTGAACGAGGGACAGCACATGACACATCTCTGGGTGCGGGCTGAACAGCGCCCGAACGAAGAACGGGTTGGCCTGACGCCTCAGGGGGCGGCAAACCTGATCGCCGCAGGCATTCGGGTGACGGTCGAGGAAAGCTCGGTCAGGGCCATTCCAATTGATGGGTACGTCAAGGC
>JBPCWT010000195.1:0-6675 GCA_051009255.1 Ruegeria sp.
GAAGGGCACATGGAAGCGATGGAGGTTCGCAAATCCGCCCAAGAGCTTCGCGCGATCTGGGTTGCCGGGAACGAGTATCTGCAAGCCGCCGCGCCTTGGTCGACATTCAAGGAAAACCCCGAACAGGCGGCCGCCCAAGTGCGGTTGGGCCTTAACCTGATCCGACTTTATGCGGTACTAAGCGCGCCGTTCGTACCAAGCAGCTCTGCAGCAATGCTTGAAGCGATGAACACCAAGGATGACAGCTGGCCTGACAATACAGAGGCAGCGCTAAGTGCGTTGCCTGCAGGTCATCAATTTTCAGTGCCAGACGTATTGTTTGCAAAAATCACCGATGATCAGCGTGAGGACTGGCAAAGCCGGTTCGCGGGAGCCCGCGATTAGAACAGGTTCTTCTAGCAATCCAAATTGGCGAAGGTCTCTCTGACCTTTGCGCCATTAAGTCATATCGGCTTGCCGTTTGATGCACTCATCCGTTCAGACGATGGGCGTTTTTCCCTAAACCCGCTCATTTACGTGGAAATATCCGCGTGATTGCTCGCGCGGCATTGGTCATCACGCTTGAGATATTAGACCAAACCAGCCATCCTGCATCTGAGTTTTGTCGACTCGGTCTTATTTTCAATTCGGTTCGACACCAAAGCGTAGATTGAACGAGGCTTTTGCGATGTCCCTTGCATTAAATAACATGAATTCAAAAATCGTCGGTAAGCTGGCGACCCTGTGCGGGGGTGTCGCGGTTCTAATCTGCATGGGATCGGCGCAACCAGCCCTCGCCCAGGACGAAGGGGAAGCTCCGCCACCCAAAGTTTCAATCGCGGCAGCCTATTCTGAAGAGATCACAGACGAGGCCATTTTCATTGGTCGCGCCGAAGCCATTGATAAAGTTGATATTGTTGCGCGCGTCAGCGGATTTCTGGAAAGCAAGCAAGTAGACGACGGTGCCCCGGTCAAAGAAGGTGACTTGTTGTTCACCATTGAACCGGATTTGTATCAGGCCACGCTGGACGCGCGCAAAGCTGATTTGGATCGAGCTGAAGCAAATCTGGAACTTGCCAAGGTTGATCTGGCTCGAAAAGAGGAATTGTACAAGCGCGACGCGACACCAGAATCCGAGCGGGACATTGCCCGCGCGAATGAATTGGTCGCCGAGGCCGAAGTCAAAGCGGCCCACGCGGCAATCCAGCAGGCAGAGCTTGATCTGAGTTATACAGAAATCCACGCACCGTTTAGTGGTCGTATTGGTCGTGTCGAGACCAGCGTTGGGGACGTTGTCGGCCCAAACAATCCCCCGCTTGTTAATGTGGTCAGCGAAGCGCCGATTTACGTCAATTTCTCTTTGAATGAAAAGCAGTTCACCGACGTTCTGGAAGCCATTGGCGAAAGCCCGGCATCGCTGGCTGAAAGCAAAAAAAGCCCGGTTGTAAAGGTAACGCTGCCAAATGGAACTGAACTGCCCGAAACCGGTGAAGTTGTCTTTGTTGACAACCGCATAGACCCTTTGACTGGTGCAATAACCGTACGAGCTGAGTTCAAGAACGAAGGCAGGTTGATCGTAGACGGTGCTTTTCTAAACGTCAGCATCGAGGCACTGGAACCTACTTTGCAGGTGCTTGTGCCGCAAGCGGCCTTGCAACGCGACCAGCGCGGCGAATTCGTTCTGGTGGTTAACGACAAACAAATGGTGGAACAACGTTACATCACGACCGGCGATACCTATGGAACCGCCGCCATCGTCAAGGATGGCTTGCGCGAAGGGGAAAGCGTGATCGTGGAGGGCTTGCAACGCGTGCGCCCCGGTGTGGCCGTGGATGCGGTTGTCGCGTCCGAACAGCCGGGAGAATAACTGATGTTCTCAGCCCTTTTCATTAACCGGCCCAAGCTGGCCTTGGTTATTTCTCTGGTTCTGACAATCATGGGCGCCATCGGCTATATGGTTTTGCCGGTGGCGCAGTTCCCAGACATCACCCCGCCGGTTGTCAGCGTGACAACCACCTATACAGGTGCCAACGCTGAAACGGTGGAAAACACTGTCGCCGCCCCGATCGAGGCTCAGGTCAACGGTGTGGATGACATGATCTACATGACGTCAACCTCGGCGGATAATGGGTCGTACTCATTAAACGTAACTTTTGAGGTTGGCACAGACCCGGATATTGCTTCTGTGAATGTGCAAAACAGGGTCGCACAGGCCATGTCGTCGCTGCCTTCCGAAGTGACCTCATCAGGTGTTGTTACTCAGAAAGCATCGACGAATATGTTGCTTTTGGTGACACTTACGTCACCAAACAACACTTACGACAGTGTGTTTCTGTCTAACTATGCATCGATCAATCTAAAGGACGCGCTTGCCCGTGTGCAGGGCGTTGGTAAAGCCGATGTTTTGACCAATCTGGAATACGCAATGCGTATCTGGATGAACCCCGACAAAATGGCCGCTCTTTCGATAGCGCCAGGTGATGTTATTGACGCAATTCGCGAGCAGAACATCGAAGTTTCGGCAGGGTCAATTGGCGCTCCTCCGGTTCCTGAAGGGCAAACGTTTCAGTACACAATCAAAACCAAGGGTCGTCTGACATCGCCAGAAGAATTCGGCGATATTGTCATTCGAACCGGTGATGCGGGTGCAATTGTTAAGGTCAAGGACATCGCAACTGTCGAACTGGGGGCTCAGTTCTACTCGGCTTCTGGATACTTTCAGGCCGTTCCTGCCACCGTCCTTGGAATATATCAGGCACCTGGCGCCAACGCTTTGGCGGTTTCAGATCGCGTTCAGGCCGAACTTGAACGGCTTTCCCGATCTTTCCCGTCAGATGTAGAATATGCCGTTCCGTTCAACACCACGGACTTCGTCGAGCAATCGCTGAATGACGTGGTTTCAACGCTTATTCTGACCTTCATTCTGGTTATCTCGGTCGTGTTCATCTTTCTGGGCAGTTGGCGTGCTACGATCATTCCCGCTGTTGCAATTCCGGTTTCGCTGATCGGAACGTTTGCCTTTCTATTGGCATTTGGAATGTCATTGAACACCATTTCATTGTTCGCACTTGTCTTGGCAATCGGGATCGTGGTGGACGATGCCATCGTCGTGGTCGAAAACGTCGAACGGATCATAGCCGACGAGGGTCTGCCCCCTGCCGAAGCGACACGCAAGGCAATGGGCCAAATCACCGGCCCGGTTATTGCGACAACTCTGGTTCTGCTGGCCGTTTTTGTGCCGGTAACGTTTATGCCCGGTATCTCTGGCCGGTTGTATTCCCAGTTTGCGGTTACGATTTCGACGGCCGTTGTCATCTCTTCAATTAATGCGCTGACTCTGTCCCCCGCTCTGTGTGGACTGGTTTTGCAAGCGCGTTCCGGTCCGCCCAAGGGTTTGTTGGCGGTGTTCGAAAAGTTTATTGGGTCAATGCGCAGCGGCTATGTGACCATAGTACGAAAATTGCTGATCATACCGGTCGTTTCGCTGGGCATTATCGTCGCCTTTGCTATGGGCGGAGGCACAATCATGTCCAACACATCCAGCGGTTTCCTGCCGTTGGAAGATAATGGTTACCTGTTCGTCGACATTCAGTTGCCTGACGCTGCAACACTGGAGCGCACCGAAGCAGTAACAACCCGAGTTGATGAAAAAATCCGCGAAATCCCCGGTGTCGCCAACACCGTTCTGATCAACGGTTTTTCCCTGCTTAATGGCACGACAACGAATGGCGCGGCGATCTTTGTTAACCTTGATAACTGGGATGATCGCAAAGAAGAAGACCTGAGCGCTGACGCCATATTGCAAAAGGTACTTGGCATTGCATTTGGTGAATCTGCGGCCTCGATCGTAGCATTCAACCCACCGCCCATTCAGGGACTTGGCATGTCAGCCGGTGTTGAAATGGAAGTGCAGCAAACCGGCGGTGGAACACCGCAAGACTTGGCTTCGGCTGTTGGGTCTTTTGTTTACGCGGCGAATCAGCGGTCGGAAATCGGCCAAGCCTATACGACGTTCCGGGCGAACGTACCGCAATTGTTCGTTGACCTGGATCGCGAAAAGGCCAAGACGTTGCAAGTGTCCGTGGCCGAGGTCTTTCAGACGATGCAGGCGCAGCTGGGGTCGTTTTATGTCAACGACTTCAACCTGTTCGGTCGTGTGTATCGCGTGATGATTCAGGCGGAAGGATCCTATCGCGACAAAGTCGAGGATATTTCAAACCTCTACGTTCGCTCGACCAAGGGTGAAATGGTGCCGTTGGGTACATTGATCGATATCGAGAATGTGCTTGGCCCAGTCCTGCTCAAGCGACACAACCTGTTCCGTTCTGCCACGGTGACAGCAGTTGCTGCCGAAGGTCTGTCCACTGGCGACGCTATTCAGGTGATGACAGAGGAGTCCACTAACGCCCTGCCGCCCGGCTATACATTTGAATGGACCGGTACAGCGCAGCAGCAACTGGCCTCTGGCAGTTTGGTAATCGTGATCCTGGGATTGGCTATTTTGTTCGGTTACCTGTTCCTAGTCGGTCAGTACGAAAGCTGGACGATGCCAATATCAATTCTGCTATCGGTGATCGTGGCCCTGTTCGGAGCGGTTACCGCGGTGGCGATCGTGGGCAGTGACATCAACCTATACACGCAGATCGGGATGATCATGCTGGTGGGGCTGGCGTCAAAGAACGGCATCCTGATCGTTGAATTTGCGATGGAACAGCGCGCCAATGGCTTGTCGATCAAGGAAGCCGCAGCCGAGGCCGCATTTCAACGTTTTCGCGCGGTGATGATGACGGCACTGTCATTCCTGCTTGGGGTTGTGCCGCTGTTGGCGGCAAACGGCGCTGGCGCGGCCAGCCAGAAAGCCATCGGCGTCGCGGTCTTTGGCGGTATGTTGGCGGCGACCGTGTTCGGTGTTGTTCTGGTGCCCGTTTTGTATGCTGTCATGCAAGGGCTTAGGGAATGGGTCAAGGGAAGTAAGGCCGATCCTGAACCGACAGAAGACGCCGCCTGATCCGTTGTTCTTTTGTTTTCAAGCGCCCCGGTATTCTGGGGCGTTTATCCGCAACCTACGATGTTGCCTCTGAGCCAATTTCCGTACGGCGATCTGACATCCAAACATCCAGCTCTTCAATTTGATCTTTACTCATACGCAAGCCCAGCTTGTTTCGTCGCCATACAACATCTGGCACACATTTCGCGTATTCGTTGTCCATCAACCAGGCGACCTCCTGACCCGTTAATGTCGCACCAAAACTTGCTCCTAAATCTTCAAGATTTTTTGCACTTCCCAACACCGTCCAAGCCTCGGTTCCATAGGCGCGAACCATTCGATAGGCCCAATCGTGGCCCAGAAATTCGTATTCTGACATCAAACGTTCGACCAACTGATCGAACCCATCGACGGGAAAATCCCCACCCGGCAGCGGCACTTCGGCGGTCCACTTTCCTGGCAGATTTGGGAAGAATTCTGAGACTTTGTCCAAAGCACTTTCCGCAAGCCTACGGTAAGTTGTGATTTTGCCGCCAAAAACATTCAGCACCGGCGCGCCACCATTGTTATCAACTTTGAGTGTATAATCTCTGGTTGCCGCGGTGGCGCTGCTGGCACCGTCGTCGTAAAGGGGGCGGACTCCAGAATAGGTCCACACGATGTCGTCCCGTGTTACAGGGTTTTTGAAATACTTCGTGGCAAACGCACAAAGATACTCCTGCTCTTCTTCCGTACAAACAGGCTTAACGTTTGGATCTTGATGGTCTTGGTCCGTGGTTCCGATCAATGTAAAATCACGCTCGTAAGGTATTGCGAAAATTATCCGACCATCTTCGCCCTGAAAGAAATAGCAATTGTCGTGATCATACAGTTTGCGCGTCACGATATGACTGCCGCGCACCAAGCGCACGCCCTCGCGCGAGTTAATTCGTATTTTGGTCTGTATTACCTCGCCCACCCAAGGACCACCGGCATTTATCAACATCCGGGCCCGAACAACCCGCGTTGTACCGCTTTCGCTATCCCGAACAGTAACGTGCCAGATATCTTCGACCCTTTCAGCGGAAAGAACCTCTGTCCGAACCAGAATCTCCGCCCCCCGAGCTTCGGCGTCACGAGCATTCAGAACAACAAGCCGTGAATCTTCGATCCAACAGTCGGAATACTCGTAAGCAGTCAGAAACTTGTTTTGCAGTGGCTGACCTTCTGGTGAGTTCGAAAGATCCAGCGATTGCGTACCGGGTAATATTTTGCGCCCGCCAAGATTGTCGTAAAGAAACAATCCAAGCCGGATTAACCAAGCCGGACGGCGTCCCCGCATCCAGGGCATGACCGCACTCAGAACCCTTGATGTCGGGGTTTCAGAATCAAAACGCATGTCCGCGTGGTAGGGCAACACAAATCGCATCGGCCAACTGATATGGGGCATTGCTTTCAACAGCGTTTCCCGCTCGATCAACGCCTCGCGCACCAGCCGAAATTCAAAGTACTCAAGATAGCGCAGTCCACCATGAAACAGTTTGGTTGACGCCGAGGATGTCGCCGAGGCCAAATCGTTCATTTCCGCCAGCGTTGTGGACAACCCCCGGCCTGCGGCATCTCTTGCAATACCGCACCCATTGATCCCGCCACCGATAACGAAAAGATCGATAATCTGGCTGTCCTGACGGTTCATTGCCACGCGATTCCCTGCATCGAAAGGTTACGCG
>JBPCWT010000196.1:0-6149 GCA_051009255.1 Ruegeria sp.
CAAGATGAACGTGGACACCATGGCGGACGCAGCGCGTTGCAGCAGGAAACCGCGCTGTATTACTTTGGCAATGCAGAGGGTCCGTCAGACGATGTTATGATCGACCAACTACAACTGGCACCGACCATACTGGACCGAATGGGCGCACATGTGGCGGACACTATGAAGGCGCCGCCATTCCTGAAATAAGCAATTACACAGTTCAGAGTGCGCGGGACGTCACTCGTATGACCAGATGCCCTGCCCCAATGCCTCAATCGCAACCGAGATGCGTTCAAAGCTGTCTCTGGCACGTGCGACAGTGGTTCTGGCGCGTAAGTATCCGTGGATCAGCCCCGGTTCATTGATCCAGCACGCCTGACCGCCGGCAGAAACGATCTGTTCGCAATACACCTGCCCGTCATCCCGCAGGGGATCACAATCAGCAGTCACAACAATTGTCGGGGGCAACCCCGAAAAGTCCGTATCATGCAGCGGAGCATAAGTTGGATCACCTTGCGGCAAGTCCCCTCCACAACGAATCTTCTCATAAAACTTAATGTCGGCGCTGGTCAAAAGCGGCGCATTTGAGTGTTCGATATATGAGCCCTGAGATGGATCACCGCCAAGCCCCGGATAGATCAGGACCATTCCCAGAATATTGTCCAAACTTCCCCGGGCGTAATGCGCGACGGCAGCCGCCAAATTACCGCCTGCACTGTCGCCTGCCAGTACCAATGGATCGCCAAACTCTTCTACCGCCCAGTTTGTTGCAGCCCACGCATCCTGAAACTGGGCTGGATGCTGATGTTCGGGGCACAGCCGATAGTCCACTGCGATTACACGATAGCCGGTCTGAGCACAGATTTCGGCACAGACATCATCGTGACTATCCAAGCCCCCAACAACGAAACCGCCGCCATGGTAATAGACGACGGTTCGTGTTGGATGCCCCGCAGTGTAAAGGCGAACCGGTACACCGTTGGCCGACAGGTCTTGTGTCTCAATACCCTCCGGCCTTGGTTGTCGGAACTGCTGATACATGGTGTCGTACACGCGCCGTTGATCGGCGATTGAAAGCTCTACCGCTTCGTCTGGATATGATTCAGACGTTTTTCGGATAAAGTCCCACGTTTCCTCGTCGATCAGGCGCTCGTAATCCATTTCCCCTCCCGGTCAGGCAGACCACTCCCACGGCCGGGTGAACGATCCCAGCACTTTGCTGACATCGTCGTCGGAGGAGCCGTTCGCGTCAAGCTGTGCGACAAGGCCGCGTTTCTTATCGTCCGTTACCGATACGACACGTGCGGTGACGCCAGCGGTTTCCAATGCGTTATTGTAAACCCTTGTGATCGCTTGCTTGCGCAGCTCTGGCTTGAATACTTTGCCAACGGCAGTTTTGGGAAGTTCCGGCAAAATGGTCATGTGCTTGGGCTGTGCCGCCCGTTCATGGACGTGGATACCACAGTGCTCCATCAACTCGGCCTCGGTAACCACTGCCCCATCGACAAGTTCGACAAACGCGCAAGGTACCTCACCCGCATGGGCATCCGGCTGACCGATTGCCCCGGCAAAGGCCACCGCCTCGTGTCCCAGCAGCGCCTCTTCGATTTCGGCGGGGTCGATGTTGTTGCCGCCGCGAATAATCAGGTCCTTGGCGCGACCGGTAATCCACATAAAGCCATCTTGGTCACAACGTCCCAGATCGCCGGTGCGCAGATATTTTTCAAAGTGATAAAGATCCTTGTTCTTTTCCACCTCGGTATACGTCGCACCAGTATGAACACCGGGATTTGCAACACAAATCTCGCCGATTTCGTCCACAGCGCATTCAATCGGCCCATCCGGGTCATCACGCAGGATCTTGACGTCTGTGTAAGGCAGCGGAATTCCGCAAGAGCCGATCTTTTTCTCGCCTTCAATCGGGTTGCAGGACACCAGACACGTCGTTTCTGTAAGCCCGTAGCCTTCGATAATGTTAACGCCGGTCGCCTTTTCAAAACGACGATACAGTTCAACCGGCAGCGGTGCGGAGCCGGAAAACGCTGTTTTGACCGTCGAGATATCAGCGTCCACCGGCCGCTGCATCTTGGCTGAAATCGCGGTTGGAACCGTGATGATAAAGGACACTTTCCACCGTTCGATCAGCTTCCAGAAGTTGTCGAACACACCGTCGCCCCGATACCCGGCAGGCGTTGGGAAAATCACATGCGCGCCAGAGGTAACGGCCGCCATGACAATCACGTGGCACGCAAAGACGTGGAACATTGGCAAGGGGCACATGATAACATCATTTTCAGTGAACAGCAGCGTTTGGCCCAGCCATCCGTTGTAGATCATGCCAGAGTACGTGTGCTGTGCGACCTTGGGCATGCCGGTGGTACCGCCAGTATGGAAATAGCAGGCAACGCGATCCCCTTTGCTGTCCTCAAACGCCAGGGTTTTTGGATGCTTGGCCAGCTCGCGATTGAAAGTCAGGTAATCCGCGTGGGCAAGGTGTTCCTTGTCCTGCATTTTTGGACGGATCAAAGGCACGATCCACGACTTTGGTGGCGTCAGGTAACGGTTCAGGTCAATTTCCAGAACAGTATTGACGTTTGGTGCGTGTCGCACCGCCTCGGCCACTTTCTGTGCCACGTCCGTTTTTGGAAACGGCTTGAGAGTCACGACAACTTTGGCCCCGGTTTCGCGCAGGATCGACGCGATCTGCTCGGGCTCCAGCAATGGGTTGATAGGGTTGACGATCCCCGCGACCGCACCGCCCATCATCGTTATCAGCGTCTCAGTAGAGTTCGGCAGAACATATGCAACAACGTCTTTTTCACCTACTCCCAACGAGCGAAACAGATTTGCGGCCTGATTGACCTTACCCAACAGCTCAGACCAAGTCAGCGTTTCGGCCTTGTCATTGGGACCAGAGAGCAACTGGAAACTGACGGCCTTGTGGTTTGGAAACTTTCCTGCTGTGCTTGAAAGCAATTGATGGAAAGTGACCGCCAGATCGCGGTCTTCCCACGCCATCTCTTGCTCAATTCGTAATTTGTCTTCCAATCCCGTTAAAGCCATTTGGCACCTCCCGTTTTCTCCCGTGTTTGGCACGGTCTTATTGATCTGCACCAAGATGTAATCAAATCTTCGCCCGCGCAAGCGAGGGCTTAGCTGTCGGGGGCGGTAAAATGTAGAATGACGCTACGGCGAAGGACGAATTGCCTATACGTCAACTACTCGGTTGCGACGCCATCGGTGAACTGCAGTCGGGCCAGCCTTGCATAAAGACCATCCTGCGCCACCAAATCGTCGTGGGTGCCTTGCGCGACGATACGTCCGGCCTCCATCACCACAATCCGGTCTGCTTTTTTCACGGTTGCCAGTCGGTGTGCCACGATCAGGGTCGTGCGCCCGGCCCGCATTTCGTCCACGGCACCTTGCACAGCGCGTTCGCTTTCGGCATCCAGCGCAGATGTCGCCTCGTCCAAAAGCAGCACTGGCGCATCCCTGAGAATCGCGCGGGCAATTGCGATGCGTTGTTTCTGACCTCCTGACAGCATCACGCCACGCTCGCCCACGAAACTGTCATACCCTTCGGGAAGCGCGGATATGAACTCGTGCGCCGCAGCGGCACGTGCGGCGGCCTCGACCTCAGCATCGGTCGCGGTCAAGCGACCAAATCGAATGTTTTCGCGCGCCGACGTTGCGAAAATGACGGGATCCTGAGGCACCAACGCGATGTAGTTTCGAAAATCTGCGCGATCCAGTTCGCGCAAATCGATGCCGTCCAGCAGAACCCGCCCCGCGTCCGGGTCATAAAACCGCTGAATCATCTGAATGACCGTAGTCTTTCCCGCGCCAGACGGCCCCACGAACGCTACCGTTTCGCCCGGGTTTACCTTGAGTGCCATCCCATCCAATGCCACCACGTCAGGACGCGACGGGTAATGGAAAACGACGTTGTCGAAACTGATTTCACCGCGCACCGGCTGCGGCAGCTTCTTGGCCCGTCCGGGATCATTGACTGTGTCCTGCGCGTTCAGAAGTTCAACCAATCTTTCCGTGGCGCCTGCTGCGCGCTGCAACTCACTCCAGATTTCCGATAAGGCGGCGACGGAACCGGCCATGATGATCGAATAGATGACAAACTGGATCAGTACACCTTCTGTCATCACCCCATTACGGACATCGTTGGCGCCCATCCAAAGAACGCCGACAATACCGGAAAACACCAGGAAAATAACGATAACGGTCAGGATTGCCCGCGTTTTTATTCGGCGCAACGAGACAAGGTATGATGTCTCGGTCATATCACCGAACTGTTTTCTGCTGGCTTGTTCATGAGAAAACGCCTGTACCGTCTGCACCGCACCAAGTGCCTCGCCCGCATTTCCCGATGACGCCGCTATCCAGTCCTGATTTTCACGGCTGATAACGCGTAGCCTGCGTCCCAACACAAGGATCGGTACAATTACCAAGGGTATCAGCAGCAGAACCATCGCCGTCAGTTTCGCCGATGTCAGCAGCATCAAGATCAAACCACCGACGAACATAAGCATATTTCGCAGGGCAATGGACACCGACGATCCTAAAACGGACTGGATCAGTGTTGTATCTGTAGTGATCCGGCTTAGCACTTCGCCGGTCATGATCCGTTCGTAAAATTCCGGGCTCATCCCGATGACACGGTCGAAAACTGCCTTGCGGATATCGGCCACGACACGCTCGCCCAATCGCGTAACCAGGGCATATCGAATACCCGTTCCAGCGGCGAGAACAGCGGCAATGCCCAAAGCCGCCAAAAAGTACCGGTCCAGCAAATCGCCGTCTTCGACACGAAAATTGTCGACGACGCGACGAACCGCCAGCGGAAGCGTCAGTGACATGCTGGCAGTAAGAACCAAGGCAAGCGTCGCCCCGATCATCAGCACGCGGTAAGGCTTCATAAACGGCCAAAGCGAACCGAGAATACCCAGTTTCTTTGAGCCTGCCCGCTCTTCACTTGCACCCGGCGCAGGTGATTTTGCTGAAGTTTCGGACTGGTTACTTGCCATGTCTGGCCCTTGTTAAATTATCGGTCGTGAATGTTCGCTTCTTGGCGGCAGCAGCGCCCGGGGTCAAGCAGCGTACAGCACATAGTGACCCAGCGGAGGCTATTTGACGCAAAAAATGTCAGGCTGAGTTGGAGCGGGTAGACGGAATCGAACCGACATAGCCTGCTTGGAAGGCAGGGGCTTTACCATTAAGCTATACCCGCTCAGCGTTTCGGCTGATTATTTCATGCGTATGGGCACGTCAAGCCGGAAGTACGAGAATCTTGGTTTGCATTGCCAGCATCGGCATTCGCAGAAACTGACTATCAAAGAAGGGCTTGCCAAGTTGTGCGTCGGTGTGTGATTTCAGATTTTGATTGTGGCGGAGGTACCTGCGATGGCGTTTGATTTCATTCTAATGCTCACCTCGAACGACCGAACGATTCCGGACGCGGCTGCGCGGCTGGAAGAAGCACTGGAAGGCGGTGTTCGACACATCGGATTCAAGGATGTCGGACTGCCGCATTCGGAACTGAAAGAGTTGGCTCAAACTATTCGGGCTGCTGGTGGACGATCTTACCTTGAAGTTGTGAGCCTGGATGAAAAAAGCGAACTGATATCGGCCCGAGCGGCTGTTGATCTGGACGTGGATTGCCTGTTGGGTGGGACGCGTGCCGAAGCCGTCACCAGCATTACCCGGGACCACCCGTTGCGGTATTTTCCGTTTCCGGGAAAGATCACCGGCCACCCCAGCGTTTTGGAAGGGCCAGAAGACGCGATTGTCGTCTCTGCGCAACGATTGGCTGATCTGGAACATGTTCATGGGCTGGACCTGCTGGCATATCGATTCGAAGGCGACGTGCCGCAACTGATGCAAATGGTATGCGCAGCCGTTTCAAAACCCGTCATCATGGCCGGGAGCATTGATCGCGCGGACCGGGTAAGAGCCGTCGCCGAGTCGGGGGCTGCCGGCTTTACCGTTGGTACAGCGGCGTTGGACGGGGCGTTCCCTGCCGAAGCCAATGGGTTCGCCGCGCAGGTTCGCGCGATACTGGATATCACCACAGATGCACGCCGACACTCAATCGCACCGCGGCGTATTGCGTTGGTGGCCCATGACAGCCGCAAGTCCCACCTGCGGGCCTGGGT
>JBPCWT010000197.1:0-4748 GCA_051009255.1 Ruegeria sp.
GACGGAGGCCATGCGCCGCCAAACTCGATCCCCGGCGGGAGTGAGATTGGCCTTGTCACGGGTCACGGCAAAATAGGTCGAAGGGTTGAGCCTCCCCATTTGAATGGGTCCACCGTTATATTTAGGAAACGGAGGATCAGAGAATGGCAAACAAGCGACCGAAGCCGGGAGAGGTCACCAATCTCATCACCCGACACTATTGGAACATGCACGACGATGACAGCAATCGACTGGTTGTCGACTACGGCGGAAACCCATGACGCAAGGAGTGTCCTGCAATCCGGCAGGGAACATCCGGGTTGTGACTCCAAGCTGAGTTTACGATTCTAATAACCGGCGTTTGCAGGGGCGAAACTGCGACCCTTTCAGGTGGTTTTCGATTGCTGTTTCCTGATGCTCTCACGCAGGATCGCTGCGAACTCCTCAACCAGCTGCGGGAACTGAGTTCTGGACCTGATTAACAGGGAAACCGGGCGCGTTTCCGTCAGCCCCTGAATGGGTCTGAACGTCAGTTCCTCGGGCAAAATCCGGGCGACGGTATGTGGCAGGATCGTCGTCCACATCCCGGTACGTACCATTGCCACCAGCGAATGGGTGTTGTGAACGGTGATACTCGCCGAGGATAGCCCTGCCTTCACCTCGGGCATGTCAATCTGACCACACAGGTTGTTCCGTATAAACGAGGGTCCAAAAACGTCTTCAAACCTAGGCCGCGTTTCCCTTCGGGCCAGCGCGTGATCCGCGCTGCACAAAAGGCCAAAGGAATCCTCAAAAAGCTCTTGCTGGGTCACACCGTTCAGCGATGGCCGACCAGAGGCGATCCCAAGATCCGCCTGACCCTGCAACAAGGCATCAATGACCATTCCGGTATCCATGTCCCGCAGTTCGACGTTCAGGGATGGATGACGACGGGACAGCGCCTCGATCGCGGACGGGAATACAAGGCCCGAAACCGATGGAATGGACGCTATTCGCAACAGGCCTTGGGGTGCGCTTGCGGCGGTTTCTATCGCATTTATTGTGTCGTCGAACTGGCGCAACTGCTGCTGTGCCAAACGAAAAACCTCTTGCCCCAGCGGGGTCAGCCGGTTCTTGCGCTCATTTTCGAACAGGCGCTGACCCAAATGTTCCTCAAGCTGTTTCAGCGTCATCGACAAGGCAGATTGTGTACGCCCCAGCCGTATCGCTGCATCGGCAAGGTTCCCTGTTTCGGCGACCGTTCCAAAACATCGAAGCATTTCAATCTTGATCATAACTTCAGTTTACCTGAAATAAGCTTAAGAAGTTTAAGTTTGACTGATGTGTGGGTGAAAGTCCACCATGTCCCATCAATTCTCATCAGTTGGGCTGGGGCATGTCAGACACAAAACTCAATCTTATCGCAGGCGACTGGGTTGCCGGAGAAGGCGAAGTCGAAAACCGCAACCCGTCGGACCTGAGTGATCTGGTTGGCATGTTCACGCAGGCCAGCAAGGACCAGTTGCGGGAAACGCTGGAGACGGCGCGACGTGCACAGGCGGAATGGGCCGCCTACGGGATGGAGCGCAAGCAGGCGGTTCTGATGGCAATCGGAACCGAACTGATGACCCGGGCAGAAGAACTGGGAACACTTCTCAGCCGGGAAGAGGGCAAACCGCTGGCCGAAGGTAAAGGCGAGGTGTATCGCGCCGGTCAGTTCTTTACCTACTATGCGGCTGAATGCCTGCGCCAGTTGGGTGAAAACGCCGACAGCGTGCGCGCAGGGGTCGAAATTGATGTCCGGCGCGAACCTGTTGGGGTGGTTGCCATAATCTCTCCGTGGAACTTTCCAACCGCCACCGCGTCGTGGAAAATTGCGCCCGCGCTGTGTTATGGAAACGCAGTTGTCTGGAAACCCGCCAATGCGACACCTGCCTCGGCGGTTGCGTTGTCGGAAATCATCGAACGTCAGGACATCCCCAAGGGGCTGTTTTCGCTGGTCATGGGGTCCGGGCGCTCTCTCGGTCAGCAACTTGTAGAAAGCCCAATGGTCGATGCCATTTCGTTTACGGGATCGGTTCCCGTGGGCAAGGGGATTGCCTCGGCGGCGATCCAGAACCTGACCAAGGTTCAGATGGAAATGGGCTCAAAGAACGCGTTGGCCGTGATGGACGATGGCGATCTTGATATCGCGGTTTCGGTTGCGCTGGGCGGCGCTTTTGGCGGAACAGGTCAAAAATGCACGGCCTCGTCACGTCTGATCGTGCATTCGGCAATTCACGACGCCTTTGTTGAACGGCTGGTTGCCGGGGCGAAGGCCATGAAAGTTGGGCACGCCCTGGAACAAGGCACCCAGATGGGTCCGGTTGTCAGCGACCAGCAACTGCAGGAAAACCTGGCTTATGTTGATCTGGGCAAGTCCGAAGGGGCAGAGCTGGCCTGTGGCGGACAGCGCCTGGATATGCCCCATGACGGGTTTTACATGTCTCCGGGCGTATTCCTGAACACGACCAATGACATGCGGATCAACCGCGAAGAAATGTTCGCGCCCCTGACATCCGTCATCAAGGTAGACAGCTATGACCAGGCATTGGCGACGGTGAATGACACCAATTTCGGTCTGACATCCGGCATCGTGACCCGCGATCTGGCGCGGGCAACGCATTTCCGCCGTAATGCGCGCACCGGGGTCGTCACGGTGAACCTGCCAACGGCGGGCACTGACTATCACGTGCCGTTCGGTGGACGGGGTGACAGCTCTTACGGCCCAAGAGAACAGGGCAGGGCCGCCGCCGAGTTCTACACAACGGTCAAAACCGCATATATCAGCGCAGGAGAGCCCGGATAATGCGTATCGACGGGCTTCAATACGCAAACTGGTCAGAAAAGATTTTCCGGCAGATGCGCGAAGGTGGCGTTGATGCCGTTCACGTCACCATTTCTTATCACGAGAACTTTCGCGAAACGGTCCTGAACTTTGAACAATGGAACCGTTGGTTCGAAACCTATCCTGACCTGATCATCAAGGGCCAATGGGCCAGCGACATAGACCGCGCACGCGAAACCGGGCGCACAGCGATTTTTTTTGGATTTCAGAACCCCAGTCCGATCGAGGATGACATCGGACTGGTCGAGATCGTGCATACGCTGGGTGCGCGGTTCATGCAGCTGACCTATAACAACCAATCCCTTCTGGCCACAGGCTGCTACGAGGCCGAGGACACCGGAATCACCCGCATGGGGCGACAGGTGATAAAGGAAATGAACCGTGTCGGTCTTGTCGTCGACATGAGCCACTCTGCCGACCGGTCCACGATTGATGCCGCGGACATTACCGAGCGGCCCATCGCCATCACCCATGCCAACCCGCATGACTGGTCACCGGCGCTGCGCAACAAAAAAGACGACGTTATTCGCGCAGTCACACAGAACGGTGGGATGATGGGTTTTTCGCTCTATCCGCACCATCTGAAAGGGAAATCAGACTGCACGCTTGGGGACTTCTGCGAAATGATTGCCCGCACAGCCGACCGGTTCGGGGTAAAACATCTCGGCATAGGCTCGGATCTGTGTCAGGATCACCCGGACAGCGTGGTGGAGTGGATGCGAACAGGCCGCTGGACTAAGGAAATCGACTATGGCGAAGGGTCCGCCTCGAACCCCGGTTTTCCTGACATGCCCGGTTGGTTCCGGGACAATCGTGATTTTGGAAACATCGAAACGGGGCTTCGCGACGTTGGGCTGAATGCCGAAGAAACCGCAGCCATCATGGGCGGGAACTGGTACCGCTTTTTCAATGAAAATTTCGGGCCACAATCCGCATGAAGCCGGATACGCCACATATCGCGCGCCGGAACCCGTCAAAGGTTATGAGGCTCAAACGCCTGGGCTCTCTTCATCAGTGCCGCCTGAGTTTCATGCGCATTCTGACCCGGCGCATTGCAGACGAGGCATGGTCTTTTACGCGTCCGGTTTTCGACATTGATCAGCACGGGGTCGGGTGCGCGGTCTACACCGCAACCGGACCGTCGCGCAGCTACTCGCTGGTCGCGTTCGCCCATGATCTGCCGGACGAGATGCGATCTGACCGCGTCATCGCCGAAGCATGGGATGCAACATTTGCCCTGTTCGACGGTGTCCCGACGCAGGCCGATATTGATCGCCTGTCGCAGAATGTGCCGCTGCAAGAGGCCGGGCGCGTCAGCGAGAACGAACTGTCGCTGTCACGTGCCAACCGTTCGGTTCGTTTGTGGAAACACGTTGTCGACGCGCTGGCGGCGGGCCAGCAGCCTGATCGCCCTATGATCGACGATGTCGGTTACCTGATGCGCACGACTGCGGTCTATGGTTCGGGAAAATTCGGCGCGGCAGACCGCGAAAAGATCGCGGATCGCCCGGAAATGCACGTTCCGTTTCAGGCCGAAATGCTGTCTGTCTATCTGACCCGCACTTTTGTACGCGACATTGTTCAGCACTTGGCACGGGTCAAAGGCGGCGAAACGGCAGCCACACTGGACCCGGCGATTGCGCGGCAACTGGGGATCGGCAATTCCACAGGTTTGGGTATGGCGCCTTACATTGTCAATCACCCGGTCCTGTTCAATAACTGGATCATGGCGCGGGAAGAGGCGATTTCCCGCGTGCGATCGGTGCAAACCGCAAGCCCTGACGAAACAGCCCTGTTTCTGGACCGGCTGGCACGTACCGAGATTTCCGTCGCGCGCTGGAAATCCGCACACCCGATCCAGATCGACAAGCTGTCCGGCCTTCGCAGCGATCTTGAAAACCTC